>CBAAAA010000111.1:0-11012 GCA_964658695.1 uncultured Solirubrobacteraceae bacterium
CCAGCCAGACCTGCCCTAAATGTCCCGGCACAATCGAATAATCGAAGCTTCCAACCGCAGGCTCCGTTGGGAATTCGGTGATCCCGCTAGTACCGAATTGGTTGCTGGTCGAATCCAATACATCGGCGGCCGGACCGCTGAAAACAAACTCGTGGAAGTCTCCGTTCACGCTGATTGAAGCCGCATTCACGCCAGCGCCGGTCACAATCCGGCTCACCGCGCTCGTCGGATCCCAATAGTCATAAACAGTGATGCTGGGCAGTCCAGTCGCAAGCCCATACGACATCGCTGGCGAGAGACTCGCGCCCGCTGCAGGATTAGTAGAGAACGGGGCATTGAGGGTCATCGCTGATCCGCCGGGTACTCCGGTCACGAAACGAATTTCCCCGGAATACGAAACGGCCGACCCGATCGAGAGACCATGTGCCATCGTTGTTTCCAAGGTCGTCGTGCCGGGAGCCGCCGCGATGGTCAGATTCGTTGCAAGCTGTGGAGTTCCACCGAGCGCGGCCTGGAATAGCGGGCCGTACGATGGCTGGGCAGCCGGGTTCCAGGACGTGAGATAGGTCCGGACCTCATATGCCGACGACCGGCGTCCCAGTGGCGACGAACCAAGGTAAGTTCTTGTTCCCGTCTTATCTAGTCTTCGCCCGGCGATCACCACTTGATGAGCCTGCAGCTTGACCGCCGGGAACCGACTCGCAGCCGTTATCGCAGCGGCTTGCCCGTACTGCGCCTCGGTTGCGCAGTAAAAGCGGTTAGCGTTGGAAGATATGAATGCCATAGTTAGTTCTGACTTACGTGCAGACTGCACGTGACCTTAGTATTTTGTACAAACCCCATGCCGCCTGCGATAGGCGAGTAGAACTGAAGATCATACGAGCCGTCAAAAAAGATGCCGTTGCCCCAGTCGCCCGTGTTCTCCCGCAATATGTCGGTGACAGCCTGAACGTAATAATGTGACCATTGGTCCACCTGCGTCAGGAGATTTCCGCTCGTCCAGATGTCGAGAACCAGTACGATCGTTCCCGATAAAGACCTGAACTTCTCGATGTGCGTATTCTTGACACCCGCCGTGTAGAGACAAACCCGCGGGTACGTCAGCTGCAAGTCCATGTCTCCAAGTTGAGGAGTGACCGCGCTGACAACAACCTGAGGAGAAAGAATCACAGGCAGCGTTACGCCGTTAGCCGCCCCTAGCTGGGCGATGTTGTGCGCAAGCAGGTCCCCATTTGTAAGTAGCGACGCAGCTTGCTGCGGTACCAGCAGTGTAAGTGGTGTCAAGGGCTAACCTCTTCTTATCTGCCGCGACAGAGCAACCTGGTACTGCGGATTCTGGCCGCCCTGCGGAGAACTCCCGGCGAGCAAGCCCGTTTCCGGCAGCTGCCAGGCTGACCCAATCGGCAGCGGCGTAGCATTCTGCAGTGAAAAACCGCTCTGTGTCGCGCTTGCGTAGACATTCCATCCCGCCGCCGCGGCAGGTGCGCCGACTGCGCCCTCGGCCATTGCGACCGCAATACTGGCCGCCCCGCTAAGCACTTGTCCGTTAACGGCGCTCACCGCGCTCTCTGTTCCTGTCGCGTCGACCCATGCAGTTTGAATGAAGATCGCCTGAGCACTCGCATTCCCGTCCCCTACCGAGGTCAGCGGTAGCTCCGGCCTCGGTAGCGGATTGTAGACCCCTCCGACCCCTGACATAAAAAAGAGGTCGGACGCGTCTGCCGCTTCCTTCTGATACTCTGTCCACTTCGCTTGAAAGCGCGTGTTGAGCTGGACGTTGTAGGCCTCCGCGAAAAACCTGCTCAGCGAATCGAAACAGATCCAGCTGAATAGCGTCGGCGTCACCACAATCGTAGATAAACCGATGAATCTCCGTGTCAGCCATTGTGGGTCTGATGCTCCCACTGAATAGAGCCACATCAGCATTTTGTTTCCGACGTTTGTCATCGAGAGATCGATTTTGGTCTCAACGTTTATCCCATGCGTAGCGGCGACCTGAGCAAGCGAGACCTCAAACGGCAGTAAGTCATTCAGCGTGACTACGGCCTCATCGGTAAAGAGCGCCATAATGAACCTATTTGCCGCTTCCGGATGGGGACGGATTCTTCCGGCCGTTGATATGGGCGAGTGCAGTTTGATCCACGATGGCAACCTGAACCCTCCGGGCAAGATCCGCCGAGTGAACGGCGTCCTGATCGGCTATTCGTCTTGCGTGGTATTCCGCCTTGCTGGCCTCGTCGGCAAGCGCCGCCCGGCCTTCGATGATCATCTTGGCGGCGTTGAACCGGCTTACTTCCGATGCCGTTCCAGGTTTGCCGCCGTCGGAGGTTTCCAGGCTGATCACAAGCGGGAAATCTTCGATGATGGTCGATTCGACTTCCCTAAGTTTTCGAAAGTATTGTCTAAGGTCCATTTGTAGTTCTCCAACTAAAAAAGGGAGCTGCATGGAAGCAGCTCCCGAGTAAAACGGTCTGTTGCTATCTAAGCCTAGCTATTAACCTGGACGGCGAAGTTGTTCCGGAGAACGCCGCAGCCATACAGAACGTCTACCGTGAACTGCTGAGACAGCGTATTCGGTTGATAGCTCATCACGACGCGAATTCCGAAATTGCCCATCTCGGCGTACTCGGCCACCGCGCCAGTTCCGGGGAGCGGTTGTGGCAGGCGTCGAACTACCAGTCCGATGGCATCCTTTGTGAAGGCCAAATTGTGATTGTTCGGATTGGCGAGGCCGGTGGTTTGAACAAACTGTGACCGGAAGATAAAGAAGTCTTTCATCTTGCCGATGTTGCCTTCTACCAAAGCTTTCAAGCCCGCTTCGCCCGCGGTATAGTATTCGCTAAACCGGGGAATCTGGCGAATTTGTGAGTAAGTGCTGGAATTCACGATCAGATACTTGGGCGCGGAGGCCGGTACCATGGCCGAGAACAGAGCAGACTCCGCAGAGTCGATCGTCGCTTCTGTTACTGGGGTCCCCGCGGTTCCAACCGGAGAGATCGCTGAGAACTGGCTGTAAAGATTGAGAAGGTCCGTTTCCACCTTTTCTGCAATCGCGATCACGGCTGGTTGCATGTAAGCTTTCAGCAACTCTGGAAATGCCAGCGCCTTGGTAACGTCCGGAATCTGGAACGTCGATTCAGCATGCGTGTTTAGTACAATCTGCGCATTGCCAAGGTTCGGGTTCTGCGCCTGAACGATTCCACCCTCAGCAATGTTGTTCGCCACCAACACCGGGGGAATCGGAATATTGACCGTGTCACCGGCGTGGGCCAGGATGGGCTCATAATCTCGATTCACCAGGTTGCCCATGACGAAGTTGCCCATCAGGGCGGGGAGTGCGTCTGCTGCCACGAGCTTGACGATCGCACTCGCTAGATTAGCGGAAGTGATTGTTGCCATTGTTCTCCTAAATAAAATCGCGCTCCGGAATTGGAATGCCTGGAACGCGTATTGCGGGAATTGCCGAATTCCCTGACGTGCTAACTCACCTCTTGGTGTTAGGCGCCGCGTAATGCCTGGGCTGCAAGCTTCGAAATCTCCTTGCGAACCCTTTCTAGATCCTCTTTGTTCATGTTCGGTGAGATAGAGTCTAAGTCAACTCCGGGAGAAGGTGAAGAAGTTCTCGCCACGGTTTGGGCCCCGCTTCCCCCGGCAATTCGGGCCGGCAGTAACTCAGGATTCTCCTGAACGAAACTGTTCAGGTATTCCTGCATTGACTTGCCTTCTGCACCGCGGGCCTGTAATCTCCCGTCTTCGGATCTGACGATTTCGTCGCGAACGGCCTTAAACGCAAGGTCTACCTTGGCCACTCCAAGGCGTTGTAATTCGCTCCTGATCTGCGAGCCCTTATCGGCTTCTTCAGCGGCGGACCTGGCTTTTCGGTTCTCCTCAACCAGCTGGTTGACCCTGGTCTCCAGTCCTTCGCGTCGTTTCCGCTCATCGAGTAGTTCCGCCTTGTAAGCGGGTTCAGCTTTCTGCTGCTGCGCCTGCACAAACTCCTCAATCGCTGCGCGAACGAGATTTCTGATCTCCACTGGCGACGTCGTGTCGTTCTCTGGGATATGATTTGACATAAGCTTCTCCTCTCTTACCTAAACTGCGCGCCTATCTCGCGCGCAATTTGATCCTTTACTTCCTGACGCGCATCGCTTAGATACTTGAACGCCAGCCTCTCAAGTACCTGGCGTTTTAAAGTGGGCGACTCAATGCCCAGACTGAGGAGCTGCGAAGCTCCCGCCATCTCCGTGACGAAGTCGGTTATATCCACTTCGTCCAGGCCCGCTACGCCTACGGTGACCCCGTCCTGGCGAGCTTCGCTAACGGCAGTGAGGACATTCTTAATACAGTCCTTTACCATTCCTGCGTATGCCCGGAGCACCTCTCCCGTAATCTGGAAATCTAATTGCTTGCTGGCAGCAGACTGCGCGTGGCCTCCGGTTGCTTCCCCGGACGCTTGCGTTAAGTAACAGACCCGATAGATTTCTTCCTTCAGCGTCTCCAGGTAACCGGCCGCGATCGTGTAGACCTTACCGTCTGGTTCCGTCCACCCAAATCTGTCTTGTGGACCGAGCTGGACGTAGTAACTCTCGCCTACGATCTGGTTCCATTCACGATCTGAGTAAATGACCGGCATCGCAAACAGGCCCATCGTAATCGCCCAGCCGAGAGCGTTTGACTTGTTGAAGTGCTCTAGTTGCAAATGAGCCGCCTTATTGAGCAACCACAGACCGTCCGTTAATCGCAAAGTAATAAGTGGAACCCGGTTCTGGTGAGTCATGCCGTGTGGCCCACGCGCAACTAACTGAATCGCGCTGCTTCGGTCCGCGATCTCTGAACGCCTATAAGTCCGGTATTCAGTCCGGTCGTAGTAAAACCAGTAAGTCTCTTCCGCGATCTCGGGTGAGTCGATGCTAGGTTGACGACAGACGGATTGCCTTAGAACCACCCACTCGTAGTCGCCGCGCTCGTCCATGCTCCAGTTGACTAAGTCCTCGGCCTGATAGCGAACAACATAGGCGCGCGAGAGGCCCGTTGCATCTTCTTCTGCCCTCGTGGCGGGAATGGCGGAACTTTTCGGAAAGTCAATAAGAATATGGCTGACACCTGCAATCAGAGCGTCTGAAAGGCAGCCTTGAAAGAACGTCGACAGGGTCGTTCCACGACGATCGCAATCATCTGAAAACTCAGCCAGGAAGGAACGTCCCGACTCCAGCCCTCCTTCTAGCTGTAAACTTGGCGCTCGGCGGAAGAGCGTAGCCGCATACCAGTCAACGATAGAACCGATGTAGTTTTGATAGAAAGTTCGCTGCAGTCGCTCGTTGTATACATCGAGCGGCTCTTTTTGGCGGCGAAGCAGATATTCTGCGGCTTTAAACTTGAACTGATGCCCCCCGGTGTAGAGGTCGCGATACATGTTCAAGGTATGCTTGTTCCGCCTGTAATCAGGATGCTCTCGATCGATTTCTATCATCTGGTTTTCCTCCGCTCAGCTTCGGTGCCGTGATCCAGGTCTATAAAGCGGCTTTCAATCAATCTCGTTCACCCGCACACAAAGCTAACGTGTGCTCCGGATGCCGGGTAGGCAAAAATCACGTTAAATACCTGATTCCAGGCGAGATATATAAAACCCAGAATCTGTGATCACTCCATGGCGTCACTTCGCTACCCGAAGCAACAAGGGATGAAAACGCGGGGCTGCTGGGCCATTATGGGTGCTGATGTTGGACATGTGAGCCGGCCCGTCGTCTGGTTCTTCATGCTGGAGAGAGCACGCCACCGCCGACCGGCCCTCCGGGGATTCTCGACGGGATCGCGGATCCGGCCGTACTGCCGAGAGGAACGCTGCGCGGCAAACAGCCGCGGTTAAAGTTGGCTTTAAACGGACGCATCACCGGTCATCTTCGATTTCCGCTGCGCGAACTGATGGCGGAGCTGACGTTCCTGAAATCCAGGATCGAGCGGCTCGACCAGCAGATCGAGGCGCAGCTGGACATGGAGACTCCAGTGCCCCATCACGGCAATCGTCATAAATCGATCACGCTTTTGGATCGTAGGAGAAGGTAGAAGGAGGTCTGTCAACTTCCACCATCACTTTCTTGCCGCTTCCTTATTTTTAGAGTGGCAACAACTCCTGGTGCGGAGCACCCTTACTATAAGAGAAGGCTCTGTGATCTCGTTTCGTTCTCTCCTTCTCCAGCACGGTTACGCTCTTCTGATCGGCTATGTATTCGCTGGATCTGCGGGATCCCCGACTCCGGTCGACCCGATGCTGCTCCTTATGGGTGCCCTCATCGGCAATCATGAGTACTCGTTCTTCCCTGCACTTATCGGAGCTCTTGGCGCGTCGTTGTTAGGCGATCTGCTCTGGTACCAGATCGGTCGGCGCAAGGGGCGGTCCGTCCTGCATCTGTTGTGTAAGCTCTCGCTAGAGCCTGACACATGCGTTCGGAACACCGAGGATACCTTCAGCAAACGCGGAGTACTCGCCCTCCTGTTCGTCAAGTTCGTGCCTGGACTCGGCTTGGCCTCCGTAACGCTTGCCGGCGTTACCAGAATGCCCTTCTGGACATTTCTCGCACTGGACGCGGCCGGTACCGCTCTTTGGATCGGTAGCTATTTACTTGTCGGCATGATCTTCCACCATCAAGTGGATTTCATCATCGTTTGGCTCGGGCTCGTTGGCCAACGCGCCGGTTTGATCGTCATTCTGCTGCTGACCGCCTATCTCTTATTCAAATATGCGCAGCGGCGAATGTTCTTGCGATGGCTGCGAGTCAACCGGATCTCTCCCCACGATGTTTACGACCTGCTCGCGGTTGGTGATCCTTTGACAATCCTGGACCTCCGCAATCCTGCTGAGGTCGAGCGATCCGGGATCAAGATTGTGGGAGCGAGGGTCATAAGTCCTAGCGATCTCCAGCATCGTGCATCTGAGATCCCGCTTGGCCAGGATATCGTCCTATACTGCACTTGACCAAACGAAGCCACAAGCGCCCGTGTGGCGCTTCAATTGAAAAAACTGGGCATTTCGCGGGTGCGTCCTCTCTCCGGTGGCCTTGAACGTTGGGTTGATTTGCGTTATCCAACCGAGCCTTCTGAAGCGAATGCTGGAAACCCCTTGATTGCGGCAGAGAGACAGCCGTAAGGAGTCCTGCTGGCAGAATAGTGGTGTGTCTCCTATCGCTAATACTGTCGCTCACCACCCAGCCAAACTTGATGCCGACGAGTTCAAACTAAAACTCGACCGTCTCGGTAAGGTCGCTGTAGAAGTGGGCCTCGGCCTGGCAAGAGGGCAGGAGTTGCTCATCACTGCTCCTCTTGATGCCCTGCCGCTTGTTCGAAGAATCACCGAGCATGCCTACCGTGCGGGTGCGTCATTGGTGACGACAATCTTCACCGACGAAGAAGCAGCTCTAATGCGCTTTCGGCTCGCACCGGCTGAGAGTTTCGACCGGGCAGCCACTTGGCTTCACGACGGCTTTGCAGTTGCTTTCCGCTCTGGTGTAGCACGCCTGGCTATCGCGGGAGCCGACCCGACGCTTCTCTCACAGGAAGATCCTGACCGCGTATCTCGGGCGAACTTGGCGCTCTCGAAAGCAACTCGCGCCGCTATGGAACTGATTACTCGCCATGAGATCAATTGGACCATCGTCCCGTGCGCCACCCCAGCTTGGGCGCGCCTTGTCTTTCCTGATGATCCCGAATCTTTAGATCGCTTGTGGGCTGCCATCTTCGCGTCCGCTCGGGTTGATCAGCCTGATCCGATCGAGGCTTGGCGTCTGCACAATGAAAACCTAAGGCATCGTGTTCACCTCTTAAACGAAAAACGTTTCTCATCCCTTCACTTCTCCGGCCCTGGTACAGACCTGCACGTAGGACTTGCCGAGAAGAATGTCTGGCTTGGCGGAGGCTCAGTCGCTCAGAATGGCTTGGCTTGTGTGCCGAACATTCCTACCGAAGAAGTCTTTACAACGCCGCATAAAGACCGGGTAGAAGGCTTTGTAACCAGCACCAAGCCGCTTTCTTATCAGGGTTCGCTCATCGAGGACATTCGGGTACGCTTCGCGAATGGCCGGATAGCGGAACTTAACGCAACCAAAGGCGAAGGCATATTGCGCAGCATGGTCGAAACGGACGATGGTGCGGGGAGGCTGGGCGAGGTGGCTCTTGTTCCTCACTCGTCGCCAATCTCAAAAAGCGGGTTACTTTTTTGGAATACGTTGCTTGATGAAAACGCCGCCAGCCACATTGCGTTGGGTCGCGCATACAGCGGCTGCATTGAGGACGGTGACTCCATGAATGCGGCCGAACTGTCGGCCAAGGGCGCAAACGATAGCCTGATCCACGTCGACTGGATGATTGGGTCGGCTGAGATCAACGTAGATGGTGTGCATCAAGATGGACTCGTTGAACCTCTGATGATCTTTGGCGAGTGGGTGTGAGCAGCGTCCGGCCGGATGCACACTTCTGGATCGACCGTCTCCACCTGACACCTCATCCGGAAGGCGGGTATTTCCGCCAAACTTACTCGGCCGAAACCAGCATTAATCTTTCTTGCCTTCCCTCCGGGTTCACCGGTTCGCGCTCCGCCAGCACTGCGATTTACTTCCTGCTGGAGCGGGACAATTTCTCGGCTTTTCATCGGATCCGATCCGATGAACTCTGGCACTTTTATACCGGCGATCCACTTGAAATTCTGGTGATCGATGCTGCTGGTGCGCTTGAGACAATTCAGCTGGGCGGAGATCTTGCTCCCGGACAGACATTCCAGGCTGTGGTAAAGGCGGGCAATTGGTTCGCCTCTCGATTAGCGGCAGGTGGAGAATTCGCCCTCGTTGGCTGCACCGTTTCTCCCGGTTTCCACTTCGATGATTTCGAGTTGGCTGCGCGCACTAAGTTAACAGCCGCTTACCCTGAGCACTCGACAGTTATTCAACAGCTCAGTCGTTCTTAGCCGACCGCAATTGGACGAAATGAACTCACTGCTGTGACAATTCGTAAAGCGGCGAGAGTTCGCGCAATTTCCTGACCGCTTCAACAACCCTTCGACCCACGTATTCTATTTCCTCTTCAGTCGTGAAACGGCCCAGACCGAACCGGATGGAAGAATGTGCCAGATCATCGCTAAGTCCAAGCGCCTTTAAAACGTAGCTCGGCTCCAAGGTAGCTGAGGTACAAGCCGAGCCGCTTGAAAGCGCAATATCGTTGATGGCCATCATGAGGCTTTCCCCTTCAACAGCACCAAACGCCATGCTCAAGTTATTGGGAAGCCGGTGAGTCAAAGAGCCATTTACGTGGACTCCAACTAACTCATCAGTCAGAGTGTCCCGCAATTGGTCCCGGAGCTGCACAAGACGATTTGCCTCTTGAGACATCTCTTTCCCGGCCAACTCGCAAGCTTCTCCGAAACCGGCGATTCCAGGCACATTCAGTGTTCCCGACCGCATCCCTCGTTCATGTCCGCCGCCGCTCATCTGCCCCGCAACCTGAACGCGAGGGTTACGCCGTCGTACATACAGTGCTCCGACGCCCTTTGGGCCGTATAGCTTATGGGCTGTCATCGACATCAGGTCGATGCCGTCCTCCAGAACGTTCACGGGAATCTTACCGATAGCCTGTACCGCATCGGTGTGAAAGAGGACGCCCGCTTCCTTGGCAATACGGCCGATTTCACGGATCGGCTGCACAACGCCAATCTCGTTATTGGCGTACATAATCGAAATCAGAATCGTCTGCTCAGTTATGGCTGTCCTCAGCAGGTCAAGATCAATCCGACCATCCCCTCCGACCGCAAGATACGTCACCCGAAGGCCTTGTTGTTCCAGTCGTTTGCAAGTGTCGAGAATTGCCTTGTGCTCGGTTTTCTGAGTGATGATATGGTTGCCGCGTTCCGCATAGCTTTCGGCAATCCCCTTCAGGGCAAGATTGTTCGACTCGGTCGCCCCACTTGTGAAAACAATTTCGTTTGCCGCCGCGCCAATTAGTTCAGCAATCTGCCTCCGTGCCTTCTCAACAGCAGCCTCGGCCTCCCAGCCGAATTGGTGATTTCTGGATGCGGCATTTCCGAAAACATCGGTCAGGTACGGGACCATGACGCTGAAAACACGAGGATCGATCCGCGTGGTGGCGTGATTATCCAGATAGATCGGCAGTTGCATGGAACTCGTCTAAATTTGACTGGAAGGCTTATGAGAGCTTGGATGTATTGGAAACACAGAAATCGACGGGATCTCACCCGCGGTTTCCATCCCGGCATCCTCCAGCATGTCCTGGATGCTAACACTCTGCAGCAGCCCTAGTATCCCTTCGTGTATTCTACGCAAAGGCTTCCTTACCGTACATCGTCCTGAGTGGCCGCATGACGTATCGTGCGTAAAACAATTAGCTAAGACAATCGGACCATCGATCGCCCGAATTACTTCCAGGACCGAAATATCTCTCGGTTCCCGGGCCAGGCGATATCCGCCATTTGTTCCGTATGCAGATTCCAGAAAACCCGACTTCCCAAGCTTCTGCAGCAGCTTTGACAAAATAGGCAGCGGTATCCCGGAGGCATCGGCCAGCTCTTTCGCGCTTAATGATCCGCCGCTGTCGGCTTTTCTCGACGCAAAAAGCTTGAGAGCAATGAGGCTGTAGTCTGCCTTTTTCGTAAGCCGAAGCATTTTTGGCGGAGAAGAAGTGTATCCGTCCGATCCATACAATTGCGACCGGGCTGATCTGATCTGTTTATAGCACGATCCGAACAGAATGGGTTAAACTTTGATCTCGTACCGAATCAATGGCTTGTCTCGCGTATCAGTTGTGAGTTTACGAACCAAATTCCTCAGCGGCGCAAAGGGCGTGGATACACGCCACCATTCAGCAAAGGAACTCGCTAGTTCTTTGGGTGATGCGCTCCATACCGCGACCGTTTTGCGCGAGGTCTTCAGAAGCGCAAAGGGCGCGGCTGCGCGTCACTATTCAGCAAAGGAACTCGCTAGTTCTTTGGGTGATGCGCTCCATACCGCGACCGT
>CBAAAA010000111.1:11112-11583 GCA_964658695.1 uncultured Solirubrobacteraceae bacterium
TTTGCGCGAGGTCTTCAACAGGTGCTGCCTGGTTGCCAGCCGAGAGGAACAATGGGAAAGGAACTTCGGATCCCAGCTTCGCTGGACTGACCTCCTCCAGTGATCCGCCTTTTTCGCGTCTTTATACCGGCCAGCGTAGTCGCCCTCCTCTTCTCAGAAGTCATTCTCGTTCTGAGCTGCTATGCACTTTCTTCTCTCTTCACCACCTACCTGGACCCTTGGACCTACATTGTTACAGAAGGAAACTTCTGGAAGGTCCTGCTTGTAGCTGGGCTCATCGTACTTGGAATGTACTTCCAGGACCTTTATGCCGAGCTTCGCGTGGTCTCAAGAATTCTCCTCGTCCAGCAGGTTTGCTTGTCAGTCGGAAGCGCTTTGCTGGTCATGGCCTTTCTGGGGTATCTGACCCCGGAGCTTCTGCTCGGTCGCTGGCTCATGATTCTCGGCAGCCTGGGTGTAGTTTTCGTGCTG
>CBAAAA010000112.1:0-11569 GCA_964658695.1 uncultured Solirubrobacteraceae bacterium
AAGGATTTAAGCGACTCTTTCAGAGAAGCTGCCCGGCGTCGGTAACCAAAATGAGCTTCTCACTCGCGCGGAGATCGCACTCCCCGGCCCCGGTGATTCTTACTTCGCGGCGGGGCAGGGAAGTAGCCGGAGATCTTCGATGACGATTGAGAGCAGCGAGTTAGAGCTGTTTGGGACGATCCAATCTGCTTTTTGCCGACAAAGTCCAGCTAGCGGCTGAGCCATAGATATAGCGGAACGGCTACGGCAGCGACATCGAGGCAAAACCCGGCAACCGCCAGCTGATGGTCCGTCATGCTTGCGATGATCTTCCCTTCGGGAATTGCCGATACAGCGTCGCCCTGGGCACGCCGAGCGCGCCGCCGATTCGGCGATCAGCGACCGCTCGAACTCGGCGACGCCAGCAAGAATGCACCAACCTCTGCTCAGTCGCATTTTCCTCTGCTATTCACACCAGCCGCCGCGTAGACTCCTTTGAATTGCTTACGTACCTGCCGCAGTCTAAGTCTCGGTCGCAAGTCCCGGTCAGAATCCGCAAGTCCGGCGGGCGCGATCCGTCTCACTCACTCCGGCAGGTCGACTCGGTGGATGCTGGTTGGTTAAATCCTCAACATCTTGAAGATTGATTGCGATCGGCGGGAGCCATTTCACGCTAGGCACGATTGGTGGATGCACGCGCACCGGTCCAAAAGCTATGCCAGTGCGCCCATCGGATATGCCTCGTGGCTCTCCCTCTAAGCCTCGTCCGGAGCCAACGGGCTACGATCGTTCAGAGATGTTTGCGCCTGGCGCAGCGCTGCTCCCAACCGCCCCGACGTCCCATCGTCTCGGCTCCGACGCCGGAAAGACTCTCACGCCGTGTTTGGCCTTCGTTGGTCTCAGATTCATTGGCTGCTCTACGTGATGATTCGAAATTTCTCGGTTGTCCGCCGCCAAATAGAGGACTAGGGAAATCATTCCTGCCAGCTCGCGAACCGCTCCCCGATATCTTGTTCGTAAACCTTCCAGCGCCCGAGCCTTTTGTTCCGGCGTCATCGTAAGTGTGGTGCGCTTCAGTTTCGCCAACCGGCCCTCTATGGCATCCGCGATCGTCCCAGTAATCTACTTCCGCTTTCTCGTCTTTGTAAAGAATGAGGAACCACAGCTCTGGCTGAAGCTGCTCGGAATCCTTGTTCAAGAAAACCAAAAAGCCCAGTACCTCTTCGCCGAACAACGCGCTGCCGGCGTTCACAAAACAGCACCATTCGGGCAGGTGGAGCAATGCCTCACTGGGAATATCCCCCTTGACGGACGTGTTCCAAAGACTGGCTGCGCTTAAACCCGGTATTCCTCAATCGAATACAAAGCGGATTTCCCGGCTCTCTCGGGCGCCGAAATATAATTCGGGCTTGCTAGGACGTATTCCTCAATCGTAGAATTGTGAAAATCAGCAGTACGTGCAGTACTCAGTACCTTAATGAAGCAGCTCGTAATATTCCTAATTATCGGCACAGGATGCTCAGTCGTCCAAGCACAACCGGCAGATTCTGCCAAAGCATTGCTCGAAAAGGCGGATGCTGCAGCCGATCTCTATAACTGGCGTGCGGCCGCAATTCCTTATCAACGAGCAGAACGAGCCTTCCGGCTACAAAACGATACGCGGAACGCTCTTTACGCCCACATTGGGTACGTGAGAGCCACGATGGATTCCGCAAATCTGCCTCAGTTATCGAATTATTTCGGTGCGGAGGGAACTGCGGCAACGGCCAAAAATGACCTGCAGCTCGCAATGAAATGCTATATCGCCAAAGGCGACGTCGACGCAGAGATTGAGAGCTCGCTTGCCCGGGCAGACTGGGAACAAGTTTTCCGCTTTGCCAAGCAATTCAACAACCAGCGTTGGATAAGTCGTGCGACCGGCGAAATCGGATTTCACCTCTTCGTAGAAGGTGACCACGAACGTTCAAAGAAGAATACGGCCCTTGCGCTCCTGGCAGCCCGCCACTCCGGGGACTTCGCCGACGAGATCCGTCTTGAATCGGGCATCGGCACAGGTCTTGAACTTGCGGGAGCGACCGATCAAGCGAACGAATTCTTGGATCGTGCACTCGCTCTCGCTCACGAGCACACCGATACTGGATATCCATACATGGCGGTCGCAGGTAAGATCATGACCTTGATCCGGGAAAACAATCTTGAAAAGGCAACAACGCTCATCGATGATGACCTAACGCATTCCACAAACGACCGGCGCTATATAAAACTCACTCAAGCAAGACTCTTTCTTGCCGACGTCGCAATTGCTAAGAAAAACAATGCCCTGGCTATCCGTATATTGGAACAAACAATCCTGAGCGCGAAGCGCAATGGTACGCGACTCCTGACTGAGGTGTACGCAAAGCTTGCCGATCTCTACAGAACTAACGGTTCACTGCAAGAAGCAAGCAATGCCTATGCGGCGGCAATCGCCTCGTCAGGCCAAAATCATGACATGTATTTGGCGCCCAAGTTGATGTTGACCCTCGCACGGATCAAATGCCAGTTGCATCGGGACAAGGAAGCGGAAGCCCTGTTCGACAGAGCAACAGATGTCGTGGAAGGAATGCTTGCTCATACGACTGAGTTCCGGATACGTGAAGCACTCCTGACAACAATGAGCGAAGTCTACGCCGAGCATTTCGCATTAGCCGCAATCCGAGGTCATCTGCAGGAAGCCTACCAGATCATCGAACGCGTGCGAGGACGGATTGTAGCCGAGTTATTGTTCACGAAGCCGCACAGCGATGACGTTGACACTCAAAACGAAGCCGTTGAACAGAAAATCGCGACGCTCAAACTTCACTTGGTCAGTGAGCAGTCTCCGAATGCCCGGCAAAATGCCATAGACGCTCTTTTTTATGCCGATTTGCAACGATGGACCGTTGGGCAAACCCCCTTATCCACTATCAAACAACCTAAAGTTTCCATCAGCGACGTGCGCGGGGTACTCCGTCCGAATGAAGCGCTGCTTGAATATGTGCTCAACGCGGATGAATCTTACTGCCTGATTCTTTCCAAATCCGAGATGCGATTGGCCAAACTGCCTCCACGAGAAGGAATCGAGACTGCAGCGGCATACCTTTTATCCGCCATTCACAATCACCAAGACGCGAGCGCGGCGGAGCAAAGGCTATTTACAGCGCTTGTTGCGCCCTTGGGAGATCTCAGCAAATATCGATATTTAACTATCGTTCCGGACGGGCGTCTGCACACAATTCCGTTTGACGTGCTGCGTAATGCGGGAAGAGACTATCTGGGTCTGCAATACGCAATCAGCTATACACCTTCAGCCGGAACCGAATATATGCTGCGCACTCGCCACAGCTCCGCCGAACCGCTCTTCCTTGGAGTAGGGGGAGTGATGTACACCTCGACGTCGGCGTCGTACAACCAGCAGCGCGCTTCACGCGCCATTAACGATACGGAATACGACTTGTCAACGATTCACGATCTGCCGGGTTCCGAGGAAGAAATTCGCACTGCGGCTGCGTTGCTCCACTTCCATGCTGAGCTTATCATTGGCGAATCAGCAACAAAGACGGAAGTAGAAAAAGCTGATCTAAGCCGCTACCGTGTCGTTCACTACGCCGTGCATGGAGTCGCAAACGCAAAGCACCCAGATGACGCCGCGCTCATCCTGCGTAGCGATCCTCCCCGCAACGATGGATTTCTGGAAGTTCGCGATATTCTCCGAACTCGGTTGAACGCCGAGTTGGTTGTTCTGTCTGCGTGCGAGACGGCGGTGGGTCGCTTACAGGGTGAAGAAGGAATCTCTAGCCTCGCCCAAGCCTTCCTGATTGCCGGTGCGAGTTCTGTGGTTCCCACCCTTTGGAATGTCGATGATGTCTACTCCCTCTTCTTGATGAAGCGCTTCTACGCCCGTCTCGCCCAAGACCAAGACAAGGCACTTGCGTTGCAAGGCGCGAAAGCGGATCTACTTCAAAAATTTGGGGCAAATACCGCCCCGGCTTTCTGGGCCGGTTTTACACTGATCGGGGACACAGCCGGCAGAATACAGCCAAATCAAAACACTGCATTACTTAGAACTAACCAATGACAAACCATACCGAAGTCTGCACTAAGATTCAGAGCGTACTGAAAGAGAAGCTGTTCCATCCGCGATTGCAGGGAAAAGCTCTAGACAGCGTCATTGAGCAATTCGGCGCTCTTTGCGCGGTTTCACCGGGGCGCTCGACGAGCGAAGAGTTTGTGAAGAACGTAAACGATGCGCTCAAAGTGTTGGGAGTCACAAACACCGCATTCTGGGCAATACCCGTAGGACGAACTTTGGCTCCGCAGTGGGCAATCAACGCAACTGTGAAGTTGTTTCTGGATGGTGACACCGAAGTCTGGGTGTTCAAAGATGTACTTGCCGGCGGGATTGCAGAACGCGCCGCCATTGAGTCAGGAGATACGCTTCTAGCGGTGGACGGCCAGGCTATCCAGTCGGAACCGCGCTTCGAGTTGGGAAAAACGTATCAGCTCACTGTCTTGGGACGCGATAACAAAACACAGCGCAAGATCTCAGTTACCTTGCCGGCGACAGGACCGAAGAATCGGCCGCCAATGGCCGAGCCAGCGGCCCTGAAATACTCCACAGTCAGACCACATATCGGTCTCCTTCGCGTTTCCGCGTTTCCGGCCCTGATTGGCTTTGATTTTGCACGAGAGCTAAGCAATGCCGTCTCCGAACTCCAGAAACAGGGCTGCGATCGGCTAATCGTAGATCTCCGGGCCAATTGCGGCGGCGGATTGGGATCTGTGCGATTGATGAGTTTTCTTACTCCGGCGGTCCTATCCATCGGCTACAGTCTTTCTCGCAGTGCCCGCGACGCTCAGACGAGCCCGAGTGCGTTGCCGGCTATCCACGGTATTCCGAACACAAAGCTGGGGCTATATGCAATGGCCCTACGATTTCTGCTTTTCCAGCGCAGCCGATCATTGCGGCTCATTACGGAAGGACTCGGCCAAAAACCATTCCATGGACGGGTAGTGGTCTTGGTCGACGAGTCAAGCCGGTCGGGAGCCGAAATGGTTGCGGCTTTTGCACAGGAAGCGAAGCTGGCGGCAATCGTCGGTTCGAAGACGCCCGGGGAAACATTGGGTGCGGCCAACTTCAAAATTGGAGAAGAGTACCGACTTCGTATTCCATTGGTTGGCTGGTACACCGCTTCAAACCGTTTGCTCGAAGGTGAAGGAGTGACACCAGAGCACCAGGTTGCACCCTCGCTGGCAGGATTACGCGCAGGTGCTGATGAAGTCCTGGACAAAGGTCTGGCGCTTGTAGCGTAATGCTACGCTCATTTGACCTGAATTGTCAGGCTCCTCCAGGTTCCATCCGGGAGGTCTGGAGGAGACGCAAGCCTCCTCACGCGCGCCTTATACAGACCTGGTTCGATATTTCTCAGATCCAGTGGCGCTCTAAAGATCGTGAGGCCATTCACAATGAAGGCGCCGCTTTTGACGTCTGCAAGCGGAGTACCCATTTCATTGGTTCGAAGGATTTGGAGCTCATAATTTCCGTCATCACTGCCTGGTGGAAGGCTGACCACCAACACTAACCGCTCTCGCTGATAGCTCTGCACCTCAGTATTCGATGGAGTTGCTTCACGAAGATTGCCGCGATTTCCCGAAGTGGCAAAATTCATTATTGCGTTCCCCACCATGGCAGGGGGTGGTGGTCCTGCTCGATTAACAGAGTACATCCACAAACGCCCGACCCCAAAGGCGAGCAAGATCGTAAGCGCGGCCGCGGCCAGCCACCGCATTCTCTTGGTGCGAAGCTCTTTTTTCTCGATGACGGCCAAACGCTGGTCCGCGAGCGTCTTGTAATCTCGGTAGCAGGGAGAACAGGCCCAAATGTGCCGCCAGGCGTCATGCTCACGGTTAAGTTTTTGATTTGCCAGATCTATGATGACATCTTGCCCAGGACAGCCACTTCGCTCGGGATTGGGAAATCCCGTTAGGAGAATATCCTCAATGGGATTCCCATCGTCTCTAATCGGTTTGAAACGCACGCGTTCACGATTCTAATCCGGTTGCTTTCTGCCGAAGCAGTGCCGCCAGTTGCTCCTTGCAAGCCCGGTACCGCTGTTCAGCCGTGCGGGGCCGAAGTTTCAGTTGAGCGTCGATCTCGGGAAAGCTGCAACGATACATTCGGAGCGAGAAGATTTCCCTGTCCGTCGGGGTTAAAGTTTCCATCAGTTCGCGAATCAATATGCGGTTTTCGATCTGCTCTGGTTGAAAATCTAAGCCGGGGAGTTTGTGGGTGTAGTCAGATTCGGTTCGGGCGGCACGTTTGGCTTCTGATACCTCGACTTTTCGGATGGCTCGAAAGATCGTGCGCGCTGTGTATGCTCGCAGGTTGCTGATGAACTGCCGTTGACGGACGGCTTCATGTACCGCCGCAATTGTGATACCAGGGTCAGAATCGCGATTCAAAATGGCTTCGCTGGCGGCCTCTAACAGAATTTGGCGTTCCCTCTCAGGGAGCGGCATTCCAGTTTCCGTCCTAAACTCAACGGTTTCCCAGGCCATCGCACCTCCATATTTGTCCAACCAGAATCAGCTATCGAACCGGCGGGAGCAATAGGAAAATTGTAAGGCCAACCACTCAGGGGTCGCAACAAAAAATATTTTTCAATGGTCCCGGGTTTCGCGATTGCAAAACCCTCTATGTAGTCGACAGCTTCGTTTGCAGCTCGGAAGTCGGTTCAACAAAACACAGTTGTGGTGCGGTCTTGACGAGGCGGAGGAGAAGTGCCCCCCGGCCTACTCATGGGCTGCGGTCGTGGCGCCAGTGTCAAAAAAACCTGCAAATTTAAGTACGTAAGAGTTATGGAGAACAATTCAGTCATTCTTGCCAACAGAGGAAGGGTTCGGCACTGAGTGTGGATCTCAACCCACGCTGCCATCGAAAGCAGATAGGGTTGCTCGATTTAAACGGTTGTTGCAGTCGACATTCGCCGGATCAGTAGCGCCGGCGGAAAACCATTCACCCAAATAAAAACGGGCGGGCGCTCACCCTGGAAAGTCTGCGCCGCCCGCTCAATCGCACCGAATAGGAGAACGACTGATGTTCCATAGTAGTACTCTTGCGCCCGCACAAAGGCGCTTTTATTACTTTGGCCGCGCCGCCGGCCACGCAGTAAAACGACACGCTGTCCCCATCGTTGTTATGAGCAGCCTGTCGGCGGTTCGCTGCTTCGCCGCCGCTAGTCCATTGGCGAAGTTATTTACGGATGTCTCGGCGGAGGCCACCACCACATGGGCTGTGTCTTTCGCGGCGATCGGGCTCGTTGTGGGCTTGATCGGGCTGAAACTCTCTGACAATGCGCGGGCCAAGGAATACATGAGCGGCCTCGCCATTGTCTGTTTTTGTCTCTTGACCGTGCAGGGCGTCATTACCTGGTTACAGAGCGAATAAGTGGACGAGCAAGAAACAGCACCGAAAACGCACGGCAACTACACCTACCGGGCTCTCACGGATTCGGTAAAAATCATGGGGATTCTCGATTGGCGCTACGCCATGTTTTGCGTAGTCGCTGCCGCGCCGTGTGGCTTCTTTGCTCAGTCGTGGATTGTGGGGGGCGCAATGCTGGCCCTGTTTGTATGGATGGCGTGGCGCATCGGGGAAGAAGATCCCAAACTGCCGGAGGTCCGGTACGCCACGTTCCGGGATAAGAAAGTGCTCGATCCATTCCGGCGAGACCGAACAGGAAAGGGGGATTAGTGCGCGCCATTGGGGAAGTCTTCGGAACACCCGACAACGAAGAGCCGCTATGCCGCTGGCTGCCGTTTGATTCCTTCGTAGACGATGGCGTCTACAGTCTCAAGACAGGCGGCATCGCCATGGGCCTCGAATATGAAGGAGTCGAATACGAAACACAAAGTCAGGCGCAACTGGAGAAGGTTTCGGGCGACTTCGCGGCGGCCCAGCGGGTATTCGATGAACGCTTCCGGGTCTACCATCATTGGTGCAAGACAGACGATGAGCGGGTCGCGCAGTCCAGCTATGAGGACCCCATTGTGGACCGCGCCCAACGGGAACGAAAGGAGTTTGTGGAGGGGAAGGGCCTGCATCGCATCCGCATCTTCTCCTCCATTATTTATGAAGCAGATCCGGTAAAAACCAACCTCTCCCTCGATGTCCAGCAATTGAGCCGCGACCAAGAAATCAAGCTCGCGCAGAACATCGAAACCCTCAAGGAAGCCGTAGCGGGTTACGCCTCGACCATGGGCAAACTCCTCGGCGTGCGGCGTCTCGACCGGGCTGGCGTGTACGAGCAACTCGACATCCAGGCAAACCCCGAGCGCACGCTTGTCCTCGCCCCTCACCACAATGAGCGCATTGATTACGCAGTGGGCAACACAGGCGTACATCAACGCTCCAAGCATCTCGACTGGGGCGATTATAAGACCCGGGTCTTCGCACTCAAAGAAGAACCGGATCGAACCTTCGCCAACATTCTGCGCGGCCTTCTCCAGATCGAAAGCCGCTGCATCTTTACTTATGAATTCAAGCGGGTCTCCAATCTGACCATGATGCAGATGATCCGCAGAAAACGAAAAAAGACATGGGGACAGCGCAAAGCGAAAGAGGGTTCCATTGCGGATAAAGCCTCGACCGAGAAAGCGAACCGCTTAAACGAAGCACTGGCGGAAATCCAATTCAAAGGCAACTACTTCGGCGATTGCTCTCTCTTAATGGCGCTCTATGACGGAGACGAAAAGCGCCTGCGCCGTTCCGTGACCAAACTGCGTGAGGTCTTTCAGAACCACGAAGCAACCATCCTCGAAGAACATTGGCACCGGATGCGCAGCTTCTTTGCGATGCTCCCCGGCAATCATCACTTGAACCTGCGCTACCGCTATCTCACGAATCGCAACTACGCCGACCTTGCACCGATCTATAAGACCAACCAGGGCAGCATCTACAACGCGCATCTGGACGGCGAATACCTGACGGTTCTCGAAACACTGGAGGGAACACCCTACTATCTCAACCTGCACGTGGGGCAAGTCGCCGCCACTTTAATTGCTGGCGGAACCGGCTCCGGGAAAAGCTTGCTCATCAACCGTCTCATTGAAGACAGCCAGAAGTACGAAGGACAGATCACCGTCATTTGCGACGTGGGCGGCTCCTACCGGGGCCTCACCAAAAAATACGGTGGGACCTACATCTCGGTTTCGCTCAACGATAAAGGCTTTGGCTTCGCGCCCTTTCAGCAACCGCAATCCAAGGAAGCCGTCGCCGACATCAAGGCGCTGATGATCAGCCTGTTTCAAAACGCTCCGGGGTTTGTCGTCTCGACGGAGTTGGAGCAAGAACTCGAAAACGAAATCTGGCAGGTCTACGGCCTGCCGGAACACAAACGGCGCATTGGCGCGATCTCCCTCCCGAAGGAAGCAAGACGGGCGATCTACATGTGGATCAACGAGGGGACGTATGCGCACCTGTTTGACAATGCGTACTCCGACATCAACCAGATCCGCTCCTGGGTCACGTTCGACTACACGGCGGTCGAGAAGCACAAGGGCATGATCGGGCCGCTCATGGACTATCAGATGTCCTGGGTGAAGCGCATGGTACAGGACCCGCGCATTGCCTCTCGGCCGAAAGCGATGTGGCTCGATGAAGCATGGCGTTTCGGCGGCACAGCACTCATGGATGGTGCGCGTGAGGCCGCGAAAACGTGGCGCAAATACAATGCATGGATTGTCTTCTCGACGCAGGACCCGGATGTCGATGCTGACTCCGCCGCGAACCTCAAGGCCCTCAATAGCGCCTGTCTCACCAAGATCTTTTTAGGCAATGGTGCAGGCAACCTTAAGGACCAAGGCGCGATCTTCGGACTCAGCGACCGGGAACTGGAATTGATCGGCGAAGTGGAGCCCGGCGAATTCCTGGTTAAGGTGCGGCACAAGTCGCGCCGACTGCGGCTCCGAGAATCCCCCTCGCGGCTGGAGGAGTATCAATCTCAGTTCTCGGAACTGACAACGTAGATCGCGGAGCAATCACGCTTTAGCGCAAAGGAACCCATATGGGAATCAGAACCACGACAGCCCTCTTGTACCTTTTGGCGGGAAGTCTTTCCCGTGCCGAAACCATCGTTGCGGCAGAACCGCAGAAGACACTCGAAACCATCGCCTACAAGGACGGCGACACGCCCGGCATCGCGGTCCAGGTCAAGTACCGGACTCTGATCGAACTCGACAAATCTGAACAGATCATGGACGCGCAATGCGGATTCTCAGATGAATGGGAAGTCTACAACCCCGACAATGTAAACTTCATCGGCGTGATGCCCAAGAAGGCCGGGGCCTCGACGGATATCATCATCACGACCAAAAGCGGCAACGCGTATTCGTTCTGGATTCATGATGTCTCGAAAGAACCAGGAGCGCACGCCTTGACGCGAGTGAGGGTCTCGTTCGCCGATCTCCAGATGGCGCACACCGCCGCTTCGGTCAAGAAGTACTATACCGAAGCGGATCTCGCGGCAGCCCAGATGGCGGGCAAGAAGGCGGAAGACGCAGCTAGGGCAGCACAGGCGCAGGCAGAGCAGGCCGTTAAGGATGCCACCGCGAAAGCGCAACTAGAGGCGGAGAAGGAGATCAAGCACGACTACTCCTACAACCAGGCCGAAGCCGCAAAGGCGCCGTTTAATGTCACCGCCATTTACCATGACGGGAAGTTCACGCACATCGTCGCGGCTCCCAGTATGCAATGGGCAGTCTACTCCCAGACGGACGACAAAAAGAAGCCGGAAGTCATCAACGTCTTCCCCGGAGCTGACGGCACGTATCGACTGGACCGCATTGTCCGCAGGGGCTATTTCCAACTCGACAAGAAGCAACTCAAGTTCGAACTGAGCGAAGGCAAAGGCTAACCATGAGGAACTGGTGGTGGTCGAAAGAGAAAGACGATACCCCTCCGCCGCCTAAAACGGCAGTCGTTTCGAGCGAGGGAGTAGAGGCAAAAGTGAGCTTCTGGGAGTCCAGTAAGCGCCTCATCCTTCTCTTCGTTGGATGTGCGGTGCTGATGGTTCTCGCTCGCACCTATGCCGTCCACAGCAAGGCTGAAGCGGAGAAACAAAAGCAGTTTAAGGCAGAACAGACGAGCGAGTTTCAGATCGGCGCCGAGACGGATCGATCGACCCTGATGAAGATTTACGGAGATCAGGCCGGAAAGAGTTCGCCGACCGGAACACCGCCGCAGGCATTGCCGCAAGCTCCGCCCGTTCAGTCGCAATTCACAGATGCACAGCTTCACGCTTTGAGTTCGGGCGCACCATTACCGCCCGGAACCGATGCCTCGAATCCGAACCCGGCTCTACCGACCGGAACCGCCCCAAGCACCACGACTCAGACTGACAACAATCAGGGAGGGACCGTAGCTGAGAAGCCGGTCCGCGTGGCGCTAATTATTAACCATCGCAGCCAAGGGGCCACTGCCGAAGAGACCCCTCTCGCATCTCCGATCGCGCCTCCGCAGCAGCCAGCGGGACCGATCGCCAGTTATGCCCCCTTTCCCTCCCCGGGAGTCGGT
>CBAAAA010000113.1:0-11370 GCA_964658695.1 uncultured Solirubrobacteraceae bacterium
GGAGCAGTTGATACTGGTTCTAGCCTTCACCCATGCAGATCCTCTTAGATCCCGAAAGACAGCGGCTTCAAGAAGCTGAGCAGCGGCGCAAGCACTGGCGTCGCTGGGGACCATATCTCGCGGAGCGTTCGTGGGGTGTGGTGCGCGAAGATTACAGTGCCTCCGGCGATGCCTGGGGGTATTTCACTCACGACCATGCCCGGATGCGTACCTACCGCTGGACGGAAGATGGTCTCCTCGGGATCTGTGACAATCACCAACGGCTCTGTTTCGCTTTTGCTTTTTGGAACGGCAAGGACCAGATACTCAAGGAACGGCTCTTCGGACTTTCTGGTCCGCAGGGAAATCACGGCGAGGATGTCAAAGAGCTTTACTACTATCTCGACGCAACGCCGACCGGCTCCTATTTAAAAGGGCTGTATAAGTACCCGCAGGCAAGATTTCCGTATCGGGAGTTAGTGGAGGAGAACGCCAGACGATCGCGCTTCGATTCAGAGTACGAACTGGAGGACACCGGTGTCTTCTCGGCAGGAAGATACTTCGACATCTTCGTGGAGTATGCGAAGAACGACGTTGACGACATACTGATCAAGATCTCCGTCGCAAACCGCGGCGACGAAGAATCCGAATTGACAGTGCTGCCAACGCTTTGGTTCCGGAACACCTGGGTCTGGTACCGAGGCTGTCCAAGACCCCGGCTTAGTCTGCAGGGCGATACGACCATCAAGGCGGAACACCGAGAGCTGGGTAAATTTATCTTTTCGCTCCAGGATGCTCCGCCGGTCGTGTTCACAGACAATGAGTCGAACAGCTTGCGATTGTGGAACAGACCGGCGCAGTGCAACTTTTACAAAGATGGATTTCACGACTACGTGATCGACGGGCGGCTGAGTGCGGTAAACCCGGGCAAGCTGGGAACCAAGGCTGCCGCGATCTACAAGCTTAAATTAAAGGGCGGCGAGACAACCGAGCTTTCGTTTCGTCTCCGGCGAGAAGGCTCCCCGGACCTGCCTCGCCCTTTCTGGGATCTGGTTTTCAAACAGCGTCGTGAAGAGGCTGAGACGTTCTACGGTCCACTGACGGAGGAGTTACCGGCTGACGCGCAGAGTGTCTACCGCCAGGCGTCGGCCGGTTTGTTCTGGAGCAAGCAGTTCTATCACTTTGTCGTCGAGACCTGGCTGAACGGCGATGAGACCGAGCCGGTACCCCCGCCGCAACGCAAGCTCGGACGCAACAAAGAATGGCGTCATCTCTTCAACGAAGATGTCATTTCCATGCCCGACAAATGGGAGTATTCATGGTACGCAGCCTGGGATCTTGCGTTTCATTGCGTGGCCATGGCGCCGGCCGACCCTGACTTTGCGAAGGCTCAACTGGCGCTCTTTCTGCGCGAATGGTACATGCATCCCAACGGGCAGATTCCCGCCTACGAATGGCAGTTTGGCGATGCCAATCCTCCAGTCGACGAGAAGATAAAAGGGAAGCCGGATTACGGGTTTCTCGAGCGCGTCTTTCATAAGCTACTCGTGAACTTCACCTGGTGGGTCAACCGGAAGGACTCTGAAGGGGCGAACATCTTTGAAGGCGGCTTCTTAGGGCTCGATAATATCGGCATCTTCAATCGCAGCGATTCACTCCCGGAGGGTTGGTTGCTGGAGCAGTCGGACGGTTCTAGTTGGATGGCCATGTTCTGTCTGAACATGCTGAAGATAGCCCTGCGCCTGTCCTCTTACAACGTGGTCTACGAAGACATTGCGAGTAAGTTCTTCGAGCATTTTCTGTATATCTCCGACGCCATCAATCACAACCAGGGCTCGGGGCTCTGGGACGAGGAGGATGGCTTCTATTACGACGGATTGCGCGGCGCTGAGGGCGACAGGCGGTTGCTCCGCGTTCGTTCCTTAGTTGGACTGGTGCCGCTCTTTGCGGCAGATACGCTGGAGGCGGACACAGTTGTTCAGAGATCTGGATTCAACCGCCGCATGCAATGGTTTATTCAGAACCGCCCTGACCTGACGGAAGGCTTAGCATCTATGACCGAGGTTGGCGTCGAACAGCGCAGGCTGCTGTCAGTAGTGAATCCGGGCCGGTTAGTGAAGATTCTGCGGCGAGTGTTTGATGAATCGGAGTTTCTCTCGCCCTACGGAGTCAGATCACTTTCTCGTTTCCACAAAGACAATCCGTACACCCTCGCTTTCAATGGCAGAAACTTCAGCGTAAGTTACGAACCTGGCGATTCCCAGTCTTCCATGTTCGGCGGAAATTCAAACTGGCGCGGCCCGGTATGGTTTCCAATGAACTTTCTGCTGATTGAAGCTTTGCAGCGGCTGGACTTCTACTACGGTGATGGATTCCAGGTGGAGTTTCCGACGGGGTCCGGTCATTGGGTGCGCTTGTCGGAGGCGGCTGCGGAGTTGTCCCGAAGACTGGTCTGCTTGTTCCTACCGGATGCCAGCGGTAAGCGGCCAGCCGACGGCAATAATGCGCTGTTCACAGGTCCAAACTTTCGAGAGTATTCGCTTTTCCACGAGTTCTTCCACGGGGACACAGGTAAGGGCCTCGGTGCTTCTCACCAGACTGGCTGGACGGGCTTGGTAGCGAAGCTGTTGCAACAGAGCGGCGCTTAAGAACAGTTGCGCCGTTAAGCGTTGTAATTACGGGTAATAATTACTGAAAAAAACGAGCGCCCTTGCTGGTCGCGACAGGGGCCGGGGCTGCCACGGCTCTACAGCTTACTCGGGCGGTGGCATCTCTACCGGCCATTGTTTGGCGCCACGCGGAATACGAAGAATCCATACGATGTTGCCCTTGACTGTATAGCCCACAATAAACGGTGTGCGTTGAATGACCAGTTCGCGTGTCCCGGGAACTCGACCTGGACCACCCATGTTAGGGATTTTTGTCGAGTATTTCGACACCCTAATTACCCTTGAAAGGACTCGATCCCCCAATGTGCTTTGTCATGTCGACGGCCAATTCCAGGTGTGACTTGATCGTCGGCAGCCACTTTCGGGCGAGTTCCTTGAGTTCGGGATCGGTTCCGTTATCCGCTTCGGTCTGGAACACGGTAAGCGTTGCTAAGTGACCGCCGACCTGCCCTATTAAGTACTCCTGATCGAAGTCAACCGCGGAGACAGTCTGCAAATGTTCGAAGGCAAGCATATCGGCCGGGGCTAATCTCTCGGGCGGCCCCGCTGGAAGAAGGCGGCTCGTGGCAGGCTGAAACTGTTTCGCCATGGCCTCGTGCTCTTCAATCATGGTGCGCGCAAAACTGACTGCCTCACCGGCGTGGGCCTGCTTCAACGCGAGATTGGCCATATCCATCTCTGCGTTGTTGCCCTGTGAAGCCGCAATTGCGAAGGTGTGATCGATTCCCGGAGGGGTCGCATACTTCGTCGGCCCAGGATTCGCCGGGACTGGCGCGCGATTTTGAATTCCCATCTGCGTGAAGAAAAATGCGAAAAGAAAGTAAGTAATTGTCATGCGGGTAAGGTCGCTGAGCTCGGATAGCCGTGTTGCTGTCGCCCAACGGCGGCGTCGTAAAGCTTAGTTGCTTTGTAGTGTTCGAGACGGCCGTCTCCTGCCATCGCCTTCACGCGTTCCTCTAGTGCATGCATTTCGCCGGGGCTCATGGGCGTAAAATCGTTCGCTACTTTCAGGTTCTGTCGAAAGACATCGTAAGAGTCTATCCCGCTCACCGTTGTAAGAATCCCAGGTATGCTCATTGCGTAACGCAAAAGCTCTTCGGGCGAAGCGACTCCTCGCTTCACCGGTTCGCCGCCGCCGCCCATCGACTTCATCCCGATCGGCATGATGTTCTGGCGACGGGCTTCAGGAATGACGCGCTCCTGGAAGCTGCGGTAGTTCTTGTCGAAGGGATTCAAAGGCATCTGCACGGTATCGAAAGCGTAACCGTGCGACAGCATCTTGAGATGGATGTCCGGATCCTTATGACCGGTAAACCCGACGAAGCGCACCTTGCCTTGTTGCTTCGCCTGGGTGAGCGCTTCCACCGCCCCATCGGGAGCGAAATGCAGGTCAGGATCGTTGTCGTAGATCACTTCGTGAATCTGCCACAAATCCAAATGGTCCGTCTGAAAACGTCGCAGCGAATCCTCCAGCATCTTCATGGCGACATCGCGTTTTCGGCCATGCGAGCAGACCTTCGTCATAAGAAAAACCTGGTTGCGTTTGCCTTTCAGAGCCCGGCCAACTACCTCTTCGCTCATGCCGTCGTGATACTCCCACGCGTTGTCGAAGAAGTTAATCCCGTTGTCGAGAGCCTCGGCAATGACGCGGCCTGCTTCGGAACGATCCTTGATGTCGCCGATTGCGGAGCCGCCCATCCCGATGATGGATACGGAAACGCCTTTGAAACTACGGTGCGGTACAGGCATGATTGAGTCCTTATGCGTGAGCGCCGGCAATCGGCTGCTCATGCATTTGTCGCGTCACGATGTTGTCGTAGAGGATGGATGTCTTGTAAAGTTCGTACCGCCCATCGCCGGCAAACTCCTTAACGGCGGCCACCGTTTGCTGTCGTTCGTCGTCGCCCATTGGATGAAAGTCCTTCGCAATCGCGAGATTCTGGCGTAACACAGCTACGGTTTCCATCCCGGTGATTGTTGTTGTTACGCCTGGAACGCTCATGGCATACCGAAGAGCCTGCTCCGGAGAGAGTTTCACCTCGCCTTTATGGAACGGACCTCCGTCGCCGCTCAGCGGTTTCATGCCCAGAACGGCGATTCCTTTTTCGACCGCTAAAGGAAGCACTATCTGCTGAAAACTTCGGAATTGTGCATCGAAGGAATTGATCGGGAACTGAACGGAATCCCACGGATATCCCAGGTCAATCATCTGCTTGTGCATGCGCGGGTCCTTGTGCCCGGTGAAGCCGACATATCGAACCTTGCCCTGTTGTTTGGCCTGATCGAAGGCTTTGACGACGCCGTTGGTCCGATAAGCCAGCTCGGGATCATTGTCGTAAGTGATGGCGTGGATCTGCCAAAGGTCCAGATGATCGGTTCCAAGACGCTTCAACGACTCTTCCAGCATCTGCATTGCAACCGCGGCATCGCGCCCATGGGTACAGACCTTGGTCATCAGGAACACTTTGTCGCGATATCCGCCCCGCAGCCCGGCACCCAGCCACTCTTCGGACCGGTGGTTGTTGTATTCCCAGGCGTTGTCACAGAAATTAATTCCGTTGTCGACCGCCTCGTGGACGATGTCCGTAGCTACCTGTACTGATGCGGCATCTCCTAAATGGTGCCCACCGATTCCGAGAATGGAGATCTGATCTGGGTGCCGGCCGAACTTACGTCGAGGGATAGAGTTCGTTGATGCGGGCTGTCCAGCTTCAGCGGGTGAACTAAGGGATCCGGCTAACGCGAGAGCTGCGGAGCTGCCAAGAGCGTCGTTGAGAAAGCGTCTACGCGAGGGGCCAGTTTGCGACATATTTGCTACTTGTTAGGACGACAAGGTGGTCCTAAATGTAGCGGAGCAATCGGTTCATTCGAGCCGGGATAAATACGACCATTTAGTCTCGCTGAACAATCGACGACTCAAACGACAGCGTTACACTGCGAACATGCGAAGGCGGTTTCTTCTTGTCATAGGGATTCTGTCTGCTGCGGCGTGGATGGTGGGCGCGCGTTCGGAAGAAGTTCCGACTATGCAGAAGACGCTCCCGGGTCTGAAACAACAGGTCGAGATACTGCGCGATAAATGGGGCGTCCCTCATATTTACGCGCAGAACCAGGACGATCTCTTCTTCGCGCAAGGGTATATCACCGCCAGCGACCGCCTGTTTCAACTGGATATCTGGCGGCGGATCGGGGCCGGACAGCTGTCCGAGGTTCTCGGGCCTAATTTCATCTCTCGTGATCGCATCGCACGCCTGGTGCGGTACCGCGGTAATTGGGAGGACGAGTGGAACAGCTACTCCCCCGACATGAAGCAGATCGCAATCGCATTTACCAACGGCATTAACGCATACATCAAGTCATTGAACAAGCAGCGGCCAGAGGAGTTCCGGCTTGCGGGGTTTGATCCAGGCTTGTGGAAGCCGGAGGATATCGTCAATCGTGTGGCAGGGCTTTCGATGACCGGCAATGTTCTACAGGAGGTGAACCGGGCACTACTCGTCTCGCGGCTCGGATTGCAGACAGTTGAGCTGCTCTCACCGCCAGACCCGCCATCTCCATTTCAGGTACCGCATGGCTTGGACCTGGCTGATATCACGTCGTCGGTGTTGCGCGACTACACCGCCGCCATCCAGCCCATCCGCTTCCCGGGACAGCAGGGCAGCAATAACTGGGTTGTGGACGGAAGCATGTCCAAAACCGGAAAACCTTTGCTGGCAAATGACCCGCATCGAGGACTGCAACTGCCTTCTTTACGCAAGACAGTGCATCTGGTCGCACCGGGCTGGAACGTGATCGGAGCGGGAGAACCCGCTTTGCCGGGAGTAGCGCTGGGGCATAACGAAGAGATCGGCTTCGGCTTCACAATTGTGGGAATAGATCAGCAGGACTTATTTGTAGAAAAAGTCAATCCAGACGATCCGACGCAGTACTTAGTCAAAGGCTCCTGGCAGAAGTTCCTTGTTCAACATGAAACGTTACTAGTGCGGGGCGCTGGTGAGGGAACGGAAGGTCCGGAAGTGCCCGCTCCTGAACAGATCGATTTGAAGTACTCGATCCATGGACCGGTCATCTTCGAAGACCCGGAACGGCATCGCGCCTATGCATTGAAATGGGTTGGGGATCAACCGGGAACGGCGGGCTATCTGCCTGCGATCACACTATCTCGTGCAAAGAACTGGCAGCAGTTTCAAGCTGCCGCGGCGCGCTATAAGGTTCCGTCTGAGAACCTCATCTACGCGGATCGCCAGGGCAACATCGGCTGGATCGCCGCGGGTCTTGCGCCAGTACGTAAGGGATGGGAGGGATTGTTTCCCGTGCCCGGCGACAGTGGTGATTACGAATGGACCGGATTTCTGCCGCCCGATCAACACCCCTTCACCTTCAATCCGCCGCAGCATTACATTGCGACCGCCAACAATAACATTCTTCCGCATGACTATTCGCATCAGTTGAGCCATTACTGGGCATCTCCGGAACGCTATCAACGCATCGTCGAGATGCTGGGAGCGAAGAAGACCTTCGACGTCGCGGATTTTGAGCGCATGCAGCAGGATACAGTTTCGCTGGTAGCCCGGGACTTTGTCTCCTTACTCAAAGTCTGGAATCCTCCGGAAGGCAGCCGTGCCTCGGCGATTCGTGCGCAGATGCTTAGCTGGGATGCGAATCTGGCGGTTGATTCGAAGCAGGCCCTGATTTATGAGCTCTGGCTCAGCAGGCTTAACGGTAAATTATCGGCGAAAGTACTGCCATATCCGAGAACCAATCCACGCGCGGTGCTGGCAAGTCTGAAGACCATCCCGCAATTAGGCGATCTGCTGTCCAAATCCCTTGACGAGGCGCTTGCCGACATTGAGCGCCGCTTTGGCGCGGATGAGTCTAAGTGGCAATGGGGTGCCTTGCACAAAGCCGAATTCAGGCATCCGTTGAATCTGACAGCCAATCCGCAACCGGGCCCTGCCGGGTCAACGCCTCTCGGACTCGAAGCAGAATCGGCCCGGCGCGAGCAGCTGCTGGACAGCTTAGACCTGAAACCGGTATCGCGACCCGGCGATGGAAATACTGTCAACGCGACTTCGTTTGGCCCGAACTATTCAGAGGGACATGGAGCCTCGTACCGCCAGGTTCTCGATGTGGGCGATTGGGATCGGTCTACCATGACGAACGCGCCGGGGGAGTCGGGAAACCCGGGAGACAAGCACTACGCGGATCTGGTCGAGGCATGGGCAAATGGCGACTATCATCCTCTGCCGTACTCGCGAAAGGCCGTCGAAGAATCGACCGAGCAGCGGATCATCCTGGTCCCTTTGCGGTAACGCGCTGCACAGGCTCGGAGCGAGATAGGATGATGCCATGGATGCACACACGCCTAAACACGACGCGATTCAGAGGTTCATCGGACATGAAGGCAATCTGAGCAGGTGGATCATTCGTACCGTGGACGAGCCGGCGGTCCCGGTCGTCATGCTGAAAGCCTATCGCGACGACAAAGTAGAAGATGCACCCGAAAAGACACTTGAAGTGCATACCAGACAAGTGCGGCTGGAAGACAACGAGCTGGATGAAGCGACAAAGACGATGATCCGGCGCTGGATAGCGTCGCTTTAATTTAGGCGGCCGCCTTCTCCGGCTTGCTCCTGTTCTTAGCCCAGCGGCTTGCCAGAGCGATCGAGAATAGACCGATCATGGTAGCCGTCAGCAGCAGTATCTGTTGCCACCACGGCAACACGGGATCGGCTTCTTTACTGAGCGAGTCGCCGGCGAGACAAAACAATAGATGCAGCGAAAAGACTTCCAGCGAAGCTTGTCCCAGTAGTGCGAGCGGGCGAAAAATGGCGAGATTTGCAATGCGGGCGCCATAGCGGACCAGAACGATTGCAAGAGCAGTGAAATTGATCACGCGTGCCGGGCCCAGATGCCATTTGTCGGTGAGCCAGGCGAAAACATCCGAATTGAACCACTGCTCGTAGGGGGCATAGCGAAGCACCAGGAAGACCGAAGCGACCGCGATGCTAAGCCGCAGCAGCCACGGCGTAATTCCGAGTTCGGCGGGGTCTTCAGGCATGTCAGGCGGCGGCGCAACACGCTCCGCGTTGATACTGCCGAGCGCCAGTCCAGCCATCCAAAGCAGTTGCCAGGCGTAAAGGTCGAACGCTCCGGTGGAAGACTCCGGCACCGCGAGCCCGAAGAGCACCACATGGCGGTACAGCCAGGCCCGAAGCCCGAACTGCGCTGCCGCCCAGATCAGGAGACTGGTGTAGATGACCGGGTCCCAACTCCAGCGCTTCGCGACGCGGCGGGCTAACGGCGTCAACGCAAGAAAGAAAACATACATCGGCAGAATGTCGAGGAGCGATGGGCGATAGACCAGCAGTGACGCGGCGAGAACAGCGTGATTGGGACTCTGCAGGAAATAGGACAGCAGATTCCGCAGGGCCTGCAGGTGATGCGTGACGGCAAGCGGCGCGAAGACAGTGAAGGCGATCGCTACCAGCGCGCAGTGATACAGGTAAACGCGCCCCGTGCGTTTGCCGATGTCCCGCAACGTGGCTGCCGGACCGCGCTTCTTCTCAATGTGGTGCTCCAGCTGGCCGATCATGAAGCCAGCGAGAAAAATAAAACCCTCGGCTCCCGAGACAAAGCCGAATGTCTGGTTCGAGATGAGGTTGGCCCTGGTCGGAAGATGCGTGAACGTCATCCACACCAGCAGGAAGCCGCGCAGGATGTCCAACTCGATCAGGCGGCCGCGCGGCTTTGGCTTAGGCTCTGGTTGACGCCCGGATGGCTTAGCAGGCGATGAAAGTTGTGAAGATGGGGCCATTCCGGTGCCGGATACCAGTTCGATGCACTTACGGGCAATCCGGCACAGGCCTTTACTCGCGTTAACGATGCCAGTAGCCGCGGTAGTATCTATGTCCGTAGTAGCGCGGACCTACCCAGTAAGCTCCAGTATAAGGCGGGCGCGCCCAATATCCGTCACGCCAGGCGTAACGGGGTCCAGCGGGATACCAGTATCCGCCTACCCAGGTGAAGCCTGGCCGGACGTACGGACCGGGCGCATATGCAACCACAGGGGCGGGCGGGGGCGGTGCATAATAGTAGCCGCCTCCAACACCGACTCCCACTCCGACGAACACACGCGCTGAAGCCAGCGATGAGATGCCCAAGAAGGCTAAGAGGGCGAGTAGTTTTGTTTTCATTGTTTTTGTTCTCCTCGCCCCTGATATAGGCAAATCTTGTGCCATCTCTAAATGCTTGATTTTCCGTCGGGCCAGGATCGGGACGCGGTGCTTCTTGAGCGGCTGGCGGTGAATTTTAGCCAGGTCTCTTTGCACAACAAAAAGAATGTTTAAGCACCACCGGGAAGGCAATATAGCTTTCGGGGTCTGCGCTGCTGGCGCGAACCCTTAAACTAAAAGAAAGTGCTGGTTACCATCTCAAGTCAGCCGGAACGGCCCAAGTGGCTTCGCGCGCCTGCGCCCGTTGGCGATAACTATCGCGAATTGAAGGATCTTGTCACCCGGCTTCAGCTCCACACCGTTTGCGAAAGCGCGGCCTGCCCGAATGTTGGCGAGTGCTGGAATCGACGTACCGCCACCTTCATGATTCTTGGCAATGTCTGCACGCGGCGTTGCGGTTTCTGTGCGGTCCAGAAAGGCGCTCCGCTCACTGTGGACTATGACGAGCCCCGGCGGGTCGGCGAAGCCTGTGCACTACTTGGTTTGCGGTATGCGGTTGTCACTAGCGTGAATCGGGATGATCGCAAAGATGGCGGGGCGGAGCTGTTTGCATTGACAATCGAAGAGATCCGCAGGCAAGTGCCCGGCTGCAAGGTGGAGGTGCTGGTACCGGATTTCCAGGGCTCGCATCCTGCTATGGACATCGTCATGAATGCGCACCCCGACGTTTTGAATCACAACACCGAAACTGTTCCCCGGCTCTATCGCATGGTGCGGCTGGGCGCCCGCTACGAGCGGTCACTTGACATGCTGCGCTACGCCAAACAAATGCGGCCGCACGTACCGACTAAGTCAGGGCTCATGCTCGGTCTCGGTGAAACGAAGGAAGAAGTTCTGCAAGTCATGCGCGACCTGCAAAGCCATCGTGTGGATATCTTGACCCTCGGGCAATACCTTCGTCCTTCAGCCAAGCACCTTCCGATCCTGCGCTACGTCCCGCAGAACGAATTTGACGACTTCAAGCGGGCCGGACTGGAGATGGGGTTTGCGCATGTCGAGGCCGGGCCGCTGGTTCGAAGCTCCTACCATGCGGACAGCTCCGAAGAAAATGCCGTCGCCGCTTTCGGCTGCACTCACTGAAGCGGCAGATTCAAAATCGCCTCGCAGCCCGGGCCCTCTTTCGCGTTGCGCAGCGTCACCGTGCCATTATGCGCCTCGGCAATCTGCCGGCTCAACACAAGGCCAATGCCGCTCCCGCCGCGTTTCGTAGTGAAGAACGGCACGAAGAGATTAGCCGTATTAGACAGGCCGGGTCCTTCATCGCGCACCACAATATCGATGGATGCGGCGTTTCGTTCGTGCTGGACGAACACTCGTCCATCTGTCTCCAAAGATGCATCGACGGCGTTGCGGACCAGATTGATCAGCACCTGTTCCAATTGATCCGCATCTCCCTGGATCGTAATCGGCGACAACTCTTCGAAGAACACCGGCAGTCTGGTTTCAAGCGCGGCTACTCTCCGCAACAAGGTGTTCACCTCAATCGG
>CBAAAA010000114.1:0-11223 GCA_964658695.1 uncultured Solirubrobacteraceae bacterium
CCATGGTCACGAAAGGCGGACTCGAGGCGATCACGCGCAGCCTCGCCCTGGAGTATGTGAAAGAGGGCATACGTTTCAACGCCGTCGCTCCGGGAATCGTGGATACGCCCATGCACGCAAACAATTCCAGAGAGTTTCTGCGAACCCTTTCTCCTATGGGGGAGATATCCGACATCGCAGACATTGTCGACGCGATCGTTTATCTGACAGAAGCTCGCCATGTAACCGGCGAAGTGCTACACGTCGATGCCGGCGCTCACAACGGCAAATGGTAAGTGGCCCGAGGCGCCGAAAGGGATTCACTATGAAGCTCAAAAGAACAAGACTTATAAATTCTGGCGGTTACTTCAGGTCGACGTCGACCTCAATTACCGCGTTTGTTGCACTCCTGATACCTGCAGCTAGCGGCTACGCCCAGAAGATTCCCGTGGCAACTGCCTCCGCCAAGCACTCGGCGATGCAAGCAAGGGAAGATGGCGATCAATCAATTCGTCCATTTCACATCAACGTCTCGGATGACGTGCTAACCGATCTCAAGTGCCGTCTCGGTGCGACACGCTGGCCGGAGCAGGAGATCGTCGCGGATCGATCGCAGGGCGTGCAGTTGGCCACGATGAAGGCGCCGGTCAGCTATTGGCAGAGCAGCTACGACTGGCACAAGGTGGAAGCCAGGCTGAACGCACTGCCGCAATTCGTTACCACGATCGATGGTGTCGACATCCATTTCATTCACGTCCGATCCAAGTATCCGAATGCCCTACCGGTCATCATCACGCATGGTTGGCCGGGATCCATCATTGAGGAGCTGAAGGTGATTGGACCGCTGACCGACCCTACAGCCTATGGTGGAAGGGCGGAAGACGCGTTTGATGTAGTGATTCCTTCGCTGCCCGGCTATGGATTTTCAGGAAAGCCGACTAACACAGGCTGGGATCCCATCCACATCGCACGAGCGTGGACTGTGCTCATGAATCGCCTGGGGTACACGCGATTCGTGGCGCAAGGTGGAGATTGGGGCAACGCCGTTACCGAGCAGATGGCTCTGCAGGCGCCACCGGAACTGATCGGCATTCATACCAACATGCCGGCCACTGTTCCAGATGATGTGGCGAAAGCTCTGCAATTCGGCGAGCCGCCGCCCGGCCTCTCAGCTGACGAGAAAGGCGCGTGGGATCAGCTCGATTTCTTTTATAAGCACGGCCTCGGCTATGCCCAGGAGATGGCCAACCGCCCCCAGACGCTGTACGCCATTGAGGACTCGCCGGCCGGCTTGGCCGCATGGATGCTCGATCACGATGATAGTAGTCTTGCACTCATCGTTCGAGTGTTCGGGGGTCAGTCCGAGGGCCTCACGCGAGACGACATCCTCGATAACATTACGCTCTACTGGTTGACCAAGACGGCCGTCTCTTCGGCGCGCCTCTATTGGGAAAGCAAGCTTCCCTTCTTCGCCCCGAAAGGCGTCCCGGTTCCGACTGCCGTGAGCGTCTTCCCCGACGAGATCTATGCCGCCCCCAAGAGCTGGACACAGAAAGCGTATCCCAAACTGATTTACTACAACCGGCTCCCGAAAGGCGGACACTTCGCTGCATGGGAGCAGCCGGAGTCTTTCGTCACAGAACTCCGCGCCGCGTTTCGACCACCGCGCCCGACAAACTGAGAGAACATTCATGAGCACACCCGCAAAAAACCATCTCTCAACCGCCGAGCAGAAGCTGAAGCAACTCGGTCTTGAACTACCAGCGCCCCCCGAACCGTTCGGCGTCTATGCAGAGGCAGTACAAACGGGCAATCTACTTTTCTTGACCGGCATGCTCCCGACTGAGGGTCGCAGCGCCAAGTTCGTAGGACGCCTTGGCGCGGAGCTGAATGTGGAGCAGGCGCGCGAGGCAGCTCACCTTGCGGCACTGAACGGCCTCGCGGTCGCCCGTCAGCATTTGGGATCGCTAGACAAAGTCACGCGGATCGTCCGGCTCGGCGTGTCGGTGGCCACGTCGGGAGATGTACGCAATCAGCCGAAAGTCGCCGACGCCGCCTCGGAGTTGCTTCAGGACATCTTCGGGAAAGACAAGAACCCTTGCCGCATGGTTTATGGCGTCTCAAGCCTTCCGCTCGGCACCCCGGTCGAACTGGAACTTATTTTTGAGGTGGTGCGGTAACGGTGTTGATCTTTCTTGCGCTGCTCGCTTCATTTCCATTGCTCGCTCAAGCCCAGAGACGGGAATGTCCCATGAAATACCCGACTCTTTATCGCACGACCCAGGTCGATGGTCTGTCCATGTTTTACAAGGAGGCCGGTCCATCTGACGCCCCGGTACTTCTGCTGTTGCACGGGCTACCCTCTTCGTCGCGAATGTTCGAACCGCTCTTTTCGCGCCTCTCCGATCATTTCCATCTTGTCGGGCCCGATTACCCGGGCTTCGGGCACAGCGATTGGCCGGATCCGAAAAAATTTGCCTATACTTTCGATCATTACGCCGAGCTCATGAATCACTTCACTGAAGCGCTCGGAATTTCGCATTACGCGCTATACATGCAGGATTACGGCGGCCCCGTTGGTTTTCGGATGGCTTTGATTCATCCGGAGCGGATCGATGGCCTCATCGTGCAGGACGCTGTCGCGCACAACGAAGGCTTGGGACCGAATTGGCAAACGCGCAGGTCCTTCTGGGCCGATCGCGCGGCCAATGAAAGTGCACTTCGTACAAATCTGCTGTCGCTTGCGGCCACGCGCACGCGCCATGTCGGTAACGATCCCGCCGTGGAGCGCTACAATCCGGACCTCTGGAGCGACGAATTCGCGTTTCTCAGCCAGCCCGGACAAGCCGAGATTCAAAGCGATCTCTTTTACGACTACCGCACGAACGTCGACGCGTATCCAAAATGGCAAGCATGGATGCGTGAGAAGCAGCCGCGTCTGCTCGTGATCTGGGGCAAGTATGACCTCTCATTCGTTCCTTCGGAGCCCGAAGCATATCGCCGGGACGTACCGAATACTGAGATACACGTTCTCGACGCGGGTCATCTCGCGCTTGATACCGCCGCTGATCAGATTGCTGTGTTGGTTCAAGAGTTTGCCGGTCATGCAGCCCCGGCCATGGTGCGAAGGGCAAGATCATGAGCCTGGCGCACATTTCGGCGGCGACACCGCCAATGCCTCGGCATCTTTGGGCCGTTCTGCTCGCTGGGGGCGACGGGATCCGGCTGCGAGATCTGACCGTGAGGATCGTGGGAGACCATCGCCCAAAGCAATTCTGCCCGATTCTCGGTCCGGAAAGCCTCTTGCGTCAGACGCGCGCTCGTCTCGATCCACTCTTTTCTGGCGACCGGCAGGTATTCGTAGTTTCCTCTGCGCATGAAAGGTACTACAGCAGGGAACTCGCGGACGCCAAAGACTCACTAGTCCTCGCACAACCCATGAACCGGGGCACTGCGATCGCAATCATCGTCGCGCTCCTTCGAATTATGCAGGATGATCGTGAAGCGGTCGTGGGCTTCTTCCCTTGTGATCATTATTACTCCGATGACGAGTCGTTCAGGTCAGCGGTTACATCGGCGACCTTGGGCGCAGAGCGATTCCCGCAGTCACTTGTCATTGTCGGCGTCGAGGCCGAGTACGCGGAAACTGAGTACGGGTGGATTGAACCCGGGCCAACTGTATTGCAAACACAACCAAGGCCGCTGTGTCGGGTGAATCGATTCTGGGAAAAGCCAGCGTTGCCCGGGGCGCGAGCTCTATTACAAAGCGGCTGCCTCTGGAATACTTTCGTGACTGTAGGCAGCGCGGTTACTTTCCTTGAGTTGCTCTGTTCCGAGATCCCAGAGGTGGTTCTTTCGGTAACGCGTGCACTGGCCGAAAACCGATTGGCGTCCACCTACGCTCGATTGCCGAAGGTCGACTTTTCAGGCGACATTCTGGCAAATCAGGCGAATAGACTCCTGGTGCTTCGCGATTCGGGCTCGGGATGGGCGGACCTCGGCAGCCCTGATCGTGTGCTCGGCCTCTTTGCCAAAAACGGCAATCTGCCAACTTGGGCTCGTCAGCTGCATAGCCCTTCACAACACGTCCCCGAGTTACGAGAAGTCTTATGACGGCGACGGAAATCGACGTCCGGCGAGCCTTTCTTGCCGCTCTGATGCTTACTGGAAAGGCCGAAGCCGCGGAAGGTGCTGTATCGGACGCGATCGCCACATCAGGGTGCGAAGTGAATGAACTCCTCATCGCCACGGCGAAGTGCGCGAATCAACTCTGCAATGAGTGTTTGCCGGGGCCGGAGATATCTTTCAGTCTGCCTCCCGAGCTTCAACGGTTGTTTTTGCTTTCTTCGGTAGGTCGCAAGTGTTTCGTCTTGCGGGTTCTGATGGGACTCACGCTGGAAGCGACTTCTGAAATTCTAAACTTGCGCACAGATGAAGTCGATGACGCGCTATGTCGCGCACTGAGCGATCTTCCGGGTTTGGCCGCCATTCATTCACGAGAGTGCAGCGAAGCAGTGCCGCCAAAGGCAGCATTTGCCTAAGATTTGACCACTTACAAGACGCAACTCATCGGAGACCGAAAGGGGCGTATTCGATGTCAGGGAACGAAGGATCATACGACGCAGTCATAGTCGGCGGCGGCCCGGCAGGAATCATCGGTGCGGTTACGGCGGCGCACCTCGGCCATACCGTTGCCATCGTTGATTGCCAATCCGAGCTGGGGGGAGCCGGTGTCAATACGGGTACTGTTCCGAGCAAGACACTGGGCGAGACAGCGCTCGCTCTCTCGGGAATGCGCTCGCGTAAGTTGTATGGAGTTGATCTGTCACTTCGTCGCGACGCGGCCGTGAGTGACTTTCTCCGCCACGAGCGCAACGTGAAGGCCGGTCTTAACACCCTGCTTTCGGAGCGGCTCCGAGCGTCCGGCGCCATTGTCTATCATGGAACCGGCTATTTCGAAGACGCCCATACTATTCGGGTACGGCTGGCGTCAGGCGATGATGAAGTCTCGTTACATGCGGAAAATATGCTTATTGCCACGGGCTCCGCACCCGTTCGCCCGGCCGTCTTTCCCTTTGGCACTCCGGGTGTGTATGATTCCGACAGCATTCTCCAGTTAGACAAGCTGCCGCAAACCGCGTCGATGAGCATTTCCGAACGGATGTTCCCCACATTTACGCCGCCGGGGACGCCGTCGGATTTCCCGCACTTGCCTCAACCAGCATGCAGCAAGGCCGGCTTGCCATGAAGCACGCGTTTGGGTCCGACGTGTCTTCAGCAGCGTTCCGTCTATTGCCCACTGGGATTTACACGATTCCAGAAGTAGGCATGGTGGGCGATACCGAGGAGTCCCTGAAGCAAAAGGGCATAAATTATGTTGTTGGGCTAGGCCCGTACTATGCCAATTCGCGGGGCCGGATCGTGGGCGACGACAGCGGTTTTCTGAAACTACTTTTCGAAAGCCAGGACATGAAGCTCCTTGGCGTACATGCCATGGGCGAGCGGGCGACCGAGTTAGTTCACATCGGACTGGTCGCGATGCTGACTAACTCTACCGCCGACCTGTTCGCAGAGACGTGCTTCAACTTGCCGACCTTAGGAGAACTGTACAAGTTGGCGTCGCTCGATGCAATCTCACGCGTGACCACGGGCCGGTCTCTGCTGGATCTTCCATCACTCGACCCATTGGCGTACAATCTCAAGGCCACCAGAAGACCTGTGACGCAGTAAGATGGCATTCCCATCTCCGAATCCTGCTAGGGTCCAGCGGGTCAGATCCTTCCCGTCCGAGTTGCTCCGCTAAAAGAGAAGCTGCTGATTTGCCATTCCGGTCACATAGACCAATGCCCAAACGCGTCATCTGCGGAGAGAGTAACGCTCATCTGACTTTCGCGCCGTCTGGCAATTCGATTCAGTAGAGGATTGTGCAGAGACACTCTCAGGCAATTATTCACTCGAAGTCGCTCGACTCTGTGTCTGAAGATCGGGCAGCTTAGTTGATGCGATCCGTGGTCCTCCCCGGACATTCGCGCTCTGCGTCTTTCCCGCTCGAGCGGTCTCTGTAGGGAGGCTCACCAAGGTCGTACGAGAGAGCACCGCGTCTTCGGTCTGCCGAAGAGAGGCCATTGAGGAGCTTCGAGACAAGCGGTTCACAATGGGTTCGATCGGCCAGCGCAGAGAGACGGGTTCTCGCGGCTCAATGCGATTGCTTCGAGTTCGACGTACACGCCGCCCTCGCGTTCCTCGAAGCGAGCAATGCTGAACAGTCGCCAAAGTAAACCCTTTCCCTGCCCGTCAACCAGCTCGCGCTGATTTGATGCGCGGTAATTTTCAATCTCCCGCATACGCGTTGTTTCCGAGATGCTGTACCACTGCCGCTTGTCCACACGGAAAGACAAACAGTGATAGTCGCCATCGATTGCGACGTTTACAACCGCCGCCCTGTTCATTAAAACCATCGAGAACTGCGATTCGGCCCGGTTGGCGGATAGAGTTCTGGAATCAACTATGTTCGGATAGTAAAAATCCTTGTAGTGATCGAAGTCGCGGGTGACTGACAACACCTGATTGAGCGTCGCGCCCCGAATGAAGGCGGCGCCGGACCAATCATGAATGAGACCAGATGGGAGGCGTTTCAGCCCCTTAGAGCTGTTGTGCAAAAAAAAACAATTTGGCCGTTCCTTACTTTAGATAGTGAATCTTTATCTTCATCCAACGTCAGGAAAGGTCGATCCGATCGAAGTCTCTCCTGCATTTCGGCCGTTGCTGATCCGATATATACCTCCCATGCCGAAAGCGTCTCGTATTTCAAGTCTGCCGCTTGAGTAGTAAATACAAAAGCCAACATTACTAGTCCAGATCGCATGTCTACGCGGCTACCTTTCACGTCTGGCTAACTGACCTCGTGTCGGTCCTTCTCTCGGCTGCGAAGGCCATCGCCGGGCAACAGCGCCTCGAGCAAAGCGCCTAAGTTCGCCACAGACGCCAACGCGAGCCAGACCATCCAGTTCGACAACCTTGCTCCAATTGAGGATACGACCATCGAGGAGTTCCGGGCTCAGATCGAGACTAATCAGTTCGGAGTGATCATCCTTACCAAGGCAGCATTGCCCCATTTCCGCGAGCAAAGGTCTGGACATTTCATCCAGGTAACGTCAATCGCGGCTCTATCGGTCACCGCCCACGCGGAGCGTCCGCCGCGCGGTCGGCTTCGTTCTAACGGCGTATTGTTTGGTAATCCGCCGTGTTCGGATTTCGCGCTGTTCCTCTATTCTTCCTGACTACCTGTGTTCTACCAAACAGCTACTTGTCCGCTCTTGCTCGTGGCAAGAATAGATCCAGTTGGATCGCCCTTCAATCAATCATGGGGGTCCTACGGGAGCAAGTTCCAGTGACTGCAGAAACATCAGATTGTGACCGTAGTCCGTGGCGGGCTCGATTTCCACTATTTGCGGGCCTGATTTCCGAATTCGAAGCGTTCCCATTTCAAACGTTCGGTAGTGGTAGCCTTCTCCCGTTCCGACCACTGAGCCTTTCAGAGTCTGTCCGGCGATTGTAACCAGATACTGATTACCCTTTGACGTTGCAGGGGCCGCATAGCGAATATGCACCCAATACTTGCCGGTCTGGCTGATCAGAAGATGCCAGCGCACTTTGTCGGTGGGACCGGTCCATTTGCGATGTGGAATTTGCCGTCGCGGTTGAAGGGCTTCACCGCCTTTCCTGGGGTTACTGCTTGTAGATAGTCAAGTTCGAATGGGGCATCGCTGCCTTGCGTGACTATCGGCGGGTTCACGACTGGTGGCCCGTCTAGCCGCAGCACAAACACTGTGTCGCTCTCGTCCGTGGCTCGGCCGGGAAGCATGATGATGCCCGTTCCGTTCTCGCGAATGACGTTCAGTTTGCGTTGCGGTGCGGGCAGCGCATACGCGTCGAGCACCGCGTTTTCCAGCCCCGGGACGCGTAGCTTTCCATCGGCAGGCCAGCTGAAAACATGCAAGTAAATGCGGTTGCCCTTTACGGTGGTGCGCCCCCAAGGCTATTCACGCAGGGGGCTTGCGGTCGTCCCATAGATGCTTTCGCCGTTGGCTTGCATCCAGTCCCCTAGTTTGCGGAACGTTGTAACACTGATTGCGGGGATGGTGCCGTCTGCCATCGGGCCGATATTGAGTAAGTAACTACCACCTTCGCCGACTACCTCTACCAATCGATGAATGACCTCACCCGGCGTTTTCCATTGCTCATCAAACTTACTGTACCCCCAGGGAGTGTTCAGTGTCTGTGGTGTTTCCCAGTATTCCTGCAAGCCGCCGGTAGGCATGCCATTGTCATTCATGTCCTGGTAATCGCCTAATAAATCGTGACCATGCCCGCCGATCCGGCCGTTGATCAAATAGCGTGGCTGTAAGGTATGGACGAGCGCCACGAACTCGCGCGCGTGTTCGTTCGTATCCATGCCGCGATCGAACCACACGAGACCTAGCGGCCCGTAGCCGCTCAACAACTCACGCAATTGCGATTTCGATTTCTCGTCCAGGTAGCGCGCGAAATTCTTCTTTGAGCGATCGTAATCCCAGCTGTTACCGTAGACATCAGGATGATCCCAATCTTCGCGGTGCGAGTAATAGACGCAGAAGCGAATCCCAGCCTGATGACACGCCTCAGATAGTTCTTTCACCGGATCTCGCTTGAAGGGAGTCCAGTCAACAATGTTGTACTTCGACACGAGTGCGCGGTACATCGCAAACTCATCGTGGTGTTTTGCAGTAATCACCACATATTTGATTCCAGCGGCCTTAGCCAGCGCCACCCATTCGGCGGCATTGAAATGAACTGGGTTCAGATGGTGAGCCATCTCCCTGTAGTTGGAGACGGGAATGTTGAAGCGCTGCATGATCCACTCGGCCACCGTTCCCACGGGAATGCGTTGCCCGTTCCATTCGCCCGTCAAATAAGAGTACGGGCCCCAATGAATGAACATGCCTAACTTGTCGTGCTGGAACCATTCCATCTTCTCCGCGTCGTCCACGGGATTTGCTGCACGAAGAGGAATCCGCGTCAGTGGAAACGTCAATCCAATTGCAAACAGGAGCGGAGCAGCCCGTACAATCCTCTTGGACGGAAGGACCCTTAAAGAGCATAGAGGCAACGGTATCACCAAGCGGGCTCGCCCGCGCACCACAGCAAGCTTCTGATCATCTGTGACGAACCGGGTTTACTTTGAATCAGCGGTCAAATTGCGTCTTGAACTGCAAGCCATAAACGAATGGAAATCTCTGTAGCATCCATCGAAACACTGGAACGGATGAGCGGAGCTAGCAGCGTTTCTCGTTATTTATCCGTTCCGACGTAAGCGCCTCGCAATCGACGCAGCGGCAATTTCTGCGCGAGGCCCGGGCGAGCTCCGCTTTGAACCATCCGAGCATTGTGATGATTCACAAAATCCTTCGAAGCGACACCAAAGTTGCGATCGTCATGGAACTGGTGCCGGGCTCGCCGTTGCACAGTCTATGTGGATCGGAAGTACCGGCTCAGACGATTCTCATCATCGGGCAACAAGTGGCCGATGCCCTCGCGACGGCGCATTCTGCAACAGGTCAGCACCCAGAGCTTGACCGAGTACGTCAAGGAACTCCCCCGCCGACCCGGCGCGCCCGCCGGCACTCTACTAATCTTCGATCAGTTCGAGGAAATCCTAACCGCAGATCCGCTGGACATCTCGGGCAAACGCGATTTCTTCAACCAGTTGGGCGACCTGCTGCAAGACTCGCATATCAGGGCTCTCTTCGCCATGCGGGAGGACTACCTGGCCCCACTCGATCCTTACGCGCAGCAGGTGCCCACCCATCTGCAAAACCGTTTTCGTATTAATCGTCTGCAGATTGAACAAGCCGAAGAGGCAGCGGGACCCGCAGCTACCGGGCGGCCGAGTGAATCCATTGCTACAACAAACGGAACGATATGTGTTCGCGGGGAAAGGTAAACAAGCCCGGCGACGGTTAACAGCGAACTGAGTGCGCAGACTAGGGCCATCAGTCTCCAGTTCCGCTCGCGTGTGATGAGTTGGCCATACCGCTCGTCCCATTCGCGCCTGGCAGCAAGGTACGGGTTCTCAGGCGTTTTAGGTTTCGCTGAACCGTTTTGGGGTTTCGATTCCGCGGCTGGGAATGTTGAGGGATTGCTGCTGCCATATTGAGTTCCTATTCGTGGTGATCGAGATTTATTCGCGGTGGACCCGCACTGGGGGCCGAATCGGAAGGCGGTCTGGTCGTCAGGTGCCTCCGAACATCCGGCATCGTCGGCCTCGTCTTCGCCGGAGAATCCGAAGGCGGCGCTACGCTGTCCCCTGATGTTGAACCTGTCAACGAAGGTGGTGTTGGCGGCTTTGCAGTGGCGCGCGTCGCCGATGCGGTGCCTCCAGGGGCTGATCCTGTCGCATCAATCGCACCCGAAGTAGCCGCCGCCGCGGACTATGTGCGGACGCCAGCAATCGCAGAGCCAACTCCAGTAGGCCATCGAGCCGACCGCGACGGCGCTGCCGGCGAGAAATGCCGAGGTTCCCACCAGGTCTCCCCCGGTAAGCGCGGGCGATCCGCCCAGCATGGCAGAGAACAGTTTCGTGATCTGCCAGCAGAGCATCATGGAAATGATCGAAGCGCCCACCATCGATAAGCTTCGCGCAGAATAGAAATCGCACCATCAGCGATGGTCCCGACCTACGCGGATGTTCATGCGGTCAGCGGATGCATCAACACAGCGTACCCAGAACCAAAAGCATTTCGCAGTGGTATGCTTTGGTGGATACAATGGAGTGTCCATGGAGGCCGTAGCGGGCTCAATTGGAGATGTTACGGTACTCCTGCAGCAGGTCCGTGCAGGCGATTCTGACGCTGTCGACAAGCTCATTCCGTTGGTTCTGAATGAGTTGCGGAGACTAGCCCGTATGCAGCTGCGCCGTGAACGCCCTGGACACACGCTGCAGCCCACAGCACTCGTTAATGAAGTCTACTTGCGGCTCGTCAACGACCCGTCAAGAGACTGGAAGAATCGGGCTCACTTCATCGGTGTGAGTGTCTCGGTCATGCGTCGAATCCTCATTGATTATGCTCGTCGCAAGCAGGCGATCAAACGAGACGGCGGCGAGCAGGTAACCATAGACAAGATCGATTGCGCGGGTTTGTCGTCTGACCAGGCCGATGAATTACTCGCACTGGATCACGCGCTCGACCAACTAGAACAAATGAA
>CBAAAA010000115.1:0-11198 GCA_964658695.1 uncultured Solirubrobacteraceae bacterium
CAATGTGACCATCGCCAATGTCACTACCGAGGGCTTGCTGAAAGACGGCTCCCAGGTCAAGGTGGCTCCCAACAACGCCTTTATCCAATGCTTCCCGAACAGCCCCCCGGCCTCTTATGGAAATCCCTGCGGTTCCTTTTATACCGCCGGCACTGCGTATCCCGGCGGCGTCGCGATCTCTCAGGATGGCAAGAGCGCCTATGCCCTGCTAAGCCAGAACAATACCCTGGCCAAGATCGACCTGACCGCGAAAACGCCGATTGAAGGCAAAGAGATACGCGTAGGCAATGCGCCACACAGCGTTGTAATCTCCCCCAATGGCACCACTGCCTACGTGAGCAACGAGGGTGGCCGTGCCGCTACAGGTGCGGACTTCCAGATCAACTCCGCAGGTACGGAAATTGTCGCCAACCCGGTCACTGGCGGCGCGATCACCGGCACGGTTTCTGTCGTTGATCTGCCGTCGATGAAGGTCACTGCAACCATCGCGACCGGTCTGCACCCGACCGGCATGGCCTTCTACAACGGTTACCTGCTCGTCACCAATACTTACAGCGACACCATCTCGGTGATTGACACGAACACCAACGAGGTCAGGTACACCGTTCCCATTGCGCTGCCGATCGGCATCCCCGGTCATAAGGAACCGGCCTACGGAGCGGCGCCAGTCTCCATCGCCGTCGATGCAAAGGCAGGCATCGGCTACGTCGCCTGCTACAACGCGAACGCGGTTGCGGTCCTCAACCTCAACGACCCGGCCAACCCCGTTATGGGCGCGATCCCGGTAGCGTATGCGCCCATGTCGGTCGCCTTGGATACGGCCAACAACCAACTCATCGTCGCAAATGACAAGGGCGTCGGCACGCTTTACTCCTTTGAGACCGACCACGGCGTGACCGACTACAACACCCACCAGGACAATGGCACGGTCAGCATCGTTCCCTTGTCGGATCCCTCTGCCTTGGCGGCGGCGACGGCGCAGGTCTACGTCAACAACCATTGGGATCTAAAGGAGAACATCCAGTCTGCGTCCGGTGGCAGCCAGGACACACCGCCGGTTGCCATCCCGGCCAAGATCGGCGATCCGTCGCTGATCAAGCACGTATTCGTGATCATCCGTGAGAACCGCACCTATGATCAGATCCTCGGCGACGTGGCCGCCGGCAATGGCGACACTTCCCTGGCAGTGTTCGGTGGAAAGGACACGCCGAACGTGCACAATCTCGTGAAGCGCTTCCCGCTTCTGGATAACTTCTACGATCCGAGCCGCCAGTCGGCAGACGGTCACCAGTGGATCACCGAAGGCTTGGCGCCCTACGGCGACGACGGCCTGCAGTCTCCTGACTGGGTCCGCAGCTATCCAGGCGGGAACGCCGGCGACGCATTGGCCTACCAGAAGAAGGGCTTCCTTTTCTCGGAAGCCTCCGCGCATGGTTTGCCGGTAAAGATGTATGGCGAATACGTTGAGAACGACACGTTCAAGCAGCCGAACGGGTCCACCAAAGAGCCTACCTGGAGCCAGTTCTACGCTGACTCGCAGAAGTTCGAGGCTGGCCTCGAGCCGACGCTCTACTACCAGAACACGGTCCAGGCACAATCCTCGATCCCGGCAGTTTACGACCACCTCATCACCAACTTCCCACAGTTTGACCTGGGCATTCCCGACCAGTTCCGCGTGGATATCTGGCAGCAGGACTTCAACAAGGACGTCGCTGCTGGCACTGTGCCGGCGCTCAGCATGCTGTGGGTGATGTGCGATCACACCGGCGGCCCGCCGACCCCGGACGCCGAACAGGCCGATAACGACCTGGCCGTCGGGCGCATCATCGACTACATCAGCCACAGCAACATCTGGTCTTCGTCGGCCATCTTCATCGAAGAGGACGACTCGCAGAACGGCGTCGATCACGTCGATGGACATCGCAGCCCCGGCTATATTGTCAGCCCCTATACTGTGCAGAACGGACCCACCGATCACACTTACTACACGCAGGTCAACATGACGCGGACGATCGAGCAGATTCTCGGTCTGCCGCCCATGAACCAGTTTGACCTCGTAGCATCGCCGATGAGGACGGCCTTCGTCACAGGTACGGCGCCGGCGGATAACTTCAAGCCATGGACGCACGTTCCCAACCAGGTCCCGCTGGACCAGGGCGTCACGACAACATCGACCGCCTCTTATAAGACAATGAGTCCTTCGGCAAAGGCCATGCAGGTAGCCTGGGAGAAGAGGAAGAAGCAGGTCTTCGCCGGAAAACTGAGCAAGCCTGACGCCGAAGATCCGGAGACCGTCAACCACTATGACTGGTATATGTCGACCGGGTTTACGCGGCCGTATCCGGGCGAAAGCAAGATTCTCCCTCCAACCGCCTTCAAGAAGCCCGCACCCGCCGGGGACTTGGACGACTAAGTACACGCTCCGGCTGCAAAAGCCCTCTCCCCTGTAACCGGGGAGAGGGCTTTTTGTTTACGCAAGCATTCAGCCTTGACTATGAAGCCTTAATAAACAAATGCTTGATCCACACGTATCAAAAATAGGCAGAGTTGCCGAAAGGTCTTTTCTCCCAAGAAGAAAAGGGCGCTACGCTGAACCACGCGGGAACCAAGTCGATACGGTCCAGTAAAATGCAACGGATGCGCTTCTCTAATGCTGAATCGATCATATTGTTTGCGCTCAACGTGCTGGGTGCGATTGGTTATGAGGTCGCGGGCTCGCGTAGGGGTTGGAAGATACCGGAAGAAGTCGCAGCGGGAATGGACGTGACGACGGGAGAGCCGTTCATCTGGTTTATGAGCGTCCTTCCGATACTCGCAGCATACTTTTTGATCAACGTCGCTTGGTCAGCATGCATCCTCAGTCGGCGACAGTGGAAATCTAGCATGTACTGGGTACTGACAGCATTCATTTGGCTGGGCGCCGCGGTTATCGACTTCAAACATCATTGAGATAATCGCGATAAGTCACTGTTCTCGGCACCTTCAATTTTAGACTGCGGGAATTGTAGAGGCTTAAGCATAGATTTGGAACGAATTGTGTCGTGATCCTCGTTAACTGTTGGCAGGAAATGGATATCAACAAGGAACTCCGCTCCAGGCAAAAGCATCAGCGACCAGTTTGCCTCTGGTTAACAGGGCTCTCCGGAGCGGGAAAGACCACAATTGCTAACCTTCTCGAGAAGCGGCTATATGCGGACGGGCGCCACACCTATGTGCTCGATGGCGATAACATTCGCCACGGCCTGAATCGCGATCTAGGATTCTCGGACGCCGACCGCGTGGAAAACATCCGCCGGGCGACGGAAGTGGCGCGACTCTTTGTGGACGCGGGCTTGGTGGTAATTGTCTCGTTCATCAGCCCCTTCCGCGTGGAGCGTGAGGTCGCGCGTTCGCGTTTCGAACCAGGAGAATTTATCGAGATTTTCGTCGATGCGCCGCTCGAAGAATGCGAACGCCGCGATCCGAAAGGTTTGTACGCAAAAGCCCGGCGTGGGCAACTCGCTAATTTTACGGGTATCGACAGCGTATATGAACCTCCGCAGTCTGCCGAGATTCACCTGGACACAGTCACTCTTAGTCCAGAAGAATGCGTCGAGCGAATTTTATTCGCCCTATATCCAGACTTGCTTCAGAGCCCCGGAATCAACTGAGAACCGGCCTGGATTTAGCTGCGGGCATGCGCAGCGTCACCCGGGTTCCTGTTCCCGGCTTGCTCGCGATCTCGACGTTTCCGCCGTGCAGCACCATGATTCCCTGGACGATCGAAAGACCGAGACCAGTGCCCCCCGAGGCCTTGGATCGGGAGGAATCGACACGAAAGAAGCGATCGAAAACCCGCGGCAGGGCGTCAGCAGGAATACCGATTCCAGTGTCGGTCACTTCGATGAGAACGTTTGCAGCTTCAGAATGCGCTGTGATTGCAACCGTTCCGCCCTCGAGTGTGTGCGCCACAGCGTTCGAGACCAGATTCCCAACCGCTCGCTGTATCAGCGTGCGATCGAGTTCGGCAATGACCGGATCATTCACCCCATCGTTAGTGAGAACAATGCCAGCGTCTGCGGCAGACGCGTCATAATACTCCCGGACGCCTTCCAGTAATTCCGAGACATCGACCTGTTCCAGGCGTAAGTGGGTCAGTGGACTTTCCGTCCGTGCTAGAAAGAGTAAGTTTCCAATCAGATCGGACAGGCGTACAGCTTCCTCCAGGGACGATTCCAATGCATCACGATATTCGTCGATCGTTCGCGCGCGAGCGAGTGCCACCTCCGCTTCGCCGCGAATATTGTTCACCGGTGTTCGTAAATCATGTGCGATGTCGGCCGAAAATCGAGAGATTCGTTCAAAAGAATCCTCCAGCCCCTCCAGCATCTTGTTAAAGGTCAGAGCTAGCGACGCTAACTCGTACGGATATCCTTCCGCCACGATCCTTTCACCAAGGTGGCTTGAAGTAATGCGCCGGGCGGTCTCCGCTATCTCTTCCACCGGGCGAATACCCTGACGCGCAATTTGATAACCGATCAGAGGAAATAAGACCAGCATGCCAGCCGAGGTGACCCAGAACCACATCCGGAAACGTGCCAGCAATTCCTCTTTGCGAGAAACGTCGACCGCTACCTGGATCGTAACGAAATGATTCGGCGAGTATCCGACATTCGCCGTCGCGACAATCACGCGAAATGATTGCCCGCTTGTTCCTTTCATCGGAAAGGCAAGTCCATGCTTCGCGATGGACAAGGACGCAACCTCGGAGAGATCCAATTCCCTCGCCATCCCGGGAGTCATGAGCATCGGTCTGCCTTGTTGATCGAGAAGACAAATAAAAAACTGCTCGTATCGCCTGGCGGCAGACTCGAGTTCGACTTCCTCATGCAAGCCGTCCTCGTCATCGGGCCGCTCACGCAGCATCGTGCGCAAGACGTTAAGTTTGTCCTGGAGGAATAACTCACTGCTCTTGTTTAGTTCCGAGACCAGCATCAGGTAGAGGCTGAACGTGGCCAGGAAGACCAGCAACAGTCCTGCGGAAGCATAGGCTGCCGTCAGCCGAAAGGCCAGCGTTCGCCAGATTCGCGAAAAGCTTACCGGCATCTTATTCGGATTCCAGAACATAACCCGAACCACGAACCGTGTGGATCAGTTTCACAGCGAATGGCTCATCGACCTTGCTGCGGAGTCTTCTGACACTTACATCGACTACATTGGTGTCACTGTCAAAATTCATATCCCAGACCGCCTCGGCAATCACCGTTCGAGACAGCACTTCCCCGGCGCGTCTTGCCAGCAGTGACAGCAGCAGAAATTCTTTCGCCGTCAACTCGAGCCGCTGGCCGCCGCGCGTGGCGCGATGACGGAGAAGATCAATCTCAAGGTCGGCCATGCGCACCAGGTCCTGTGTGCGAGCGGAGTTTCGTCGCAGCCTGGATCGTACGCGCGCCAGCAATTCCGAAAACGCGAACGGCTTCACAAGATAGTCGTCGGCGCCGAGCTCAAATCCTCGAACCCTTTCGTGTATGGCGTCCTTAGCGGTCAGAAAAAGGACTTGCGTATTCCTTCCGGCCTGTCGCAGGCCTGTCAATACCTGCCAGCCGTCCAAACCCGGCAGCATGATATCCAAAATAATGAGATCGAACTCCAGGTTCTTGGCCAGCTCCAAGCCGTCCTGGCCGTCCGAGGCCACGTCGACAACAAAGCCCGCTTCGCCAAGCCCCTTCTTGAGGAACTTGGCCGTCTTCGCCTCGTCCTCAATTACCAAAATTTTCATGAACCACCCGATTTTGCTGCAACTCACCTGCGATGATCGCATGAGCCTTCAAGGTCTGCTCAAAACGAGCGCATCCATTCTATGGAGTAGACGGACTATGTGAATTTCGCAACAGGCAAGTGTTACTAGGAGATTAAAATTTACACGCCCGAATCGGATGCTCTCGAGAGCATGACTTTCCAGTCAGAGACGAACGCTCAGGCGCATATAACTCCTCCGATGAGCCGTCGTTGAAGTCCTGTCAAATGCACCGTACTTTAACAAGACCGATTGCAACTTGTAACAAATGCGAAGCACAAGATTGCGTACATTACATCTCTGTAATATCTGTTGTTCCGCTCAAAGATTCATGAGGCCTATATGCACAGGTTCCGCGTTTGCTTTTCCCCGTTTACGTTGATCGTTTCCACAATCTTGTCCGTCACTTGCGCCATCCCAGGCATTGCGCAAGTGGATCGCAGCGCTTTGACCGGTACGGTCACGGATCCGTCGGGCGGGCTGCTGGGGCGAGCACACATCACTGCTGTAGAGAACGCGAGCCAGCTGCGGCGTGAGAGTGTTTCAGACGCCGCCGGAAGATATGACATTGCTGAGCTTCCGGTGGGGAGATACACCATCACGGTCGATCACCCCGGATTCGAGACTCTGACGTTCGCTGATGTTGAGCAGGTCGTTGGCAGGACGCGCACCCTCGACGCGAGGTTGAAGGTGTCAGGCGGCGAGGAGCGCGTGGAAGTCTCGCACAGCTCGGAGCTGATGGACCGTAACAACAGCACTATAACCGGCCTGATTGACAGGGAGCAGGCGGACGAGTTGCCGCTGAATGGCCGCGACTGGTCGTCCCTGACGGCATACATCCCCGGCGCCATCGACACCGGTGGCAGCAACCAGCGGTCGGTTCGGTTTGCTGGACGGGGGCTCGACGACAGCAACTTCACCTATGACGGCATCGACGCGACCAGCATCATCAATCAGACGCAACGTGCCTGGGCGCGACTCGCCATTCCGCTGGACGCGATTGCGGAATTCCGCGTCGATACGCTCTTGGCAACCGCGGAGGAAGGCGCGACGGGCGGCGCACAACTGGCCGTTGTTTCGCCTTCGGGAACAAACCAGTTCCATGGACGCATTTTTGAATTTCTTCGAAACAATGTACTGGATGCGCCTGAGCCCACCTGGGCCTCCAACGGCGAATCGCAGCAGCCGCTTCGTCTGAATCAGTTCGGCGGAGCGCTGGGCGGTCCTATCGTGCATGACAAGACCTTCTTCTTTCTCGCCTCCGAAGCCTACCGGCAAGTGTGGGGCTATCCGGTGAGCGGCGACGTGCCGAGTTCGGCGTTCAAGGCGTCCATTCCAACCTCATCCCCGGTCTACGCGATCGTCAATGCTTATCCCGGGGCAGGTCCGAGGACAATTCTTGCGCCAACCAGCGATCCGAACATCAGTCTGCTGACCTGCTCATGCACGCAGGTGGTCAACGAGAACTCGTCGATGTTGCGACTCGACCAGCATTTCTCTGCGGGCACCACGGGATTCATGCGCTTCAACTACGACCGGTCGGTTAACACGCAGCCCGTCTCCACCGTCGCGACGGACTTGCAGCAGAGGGTGACGACGCCTATCAATGGCGAGGTCGAGTTGCTGCACATCTTCAATCCCTACCTGACCAATGAAGCCAAATTTGGATTCAATCGCTCGAGCTCCAACACTTACAACTCCAGCGATACCGGCGCGGTCTATCAAATTGCGATTTCATCGGGTCCCGGGCCAGGATTTGGCAACCAGAACTACAACTACAACACCATCTACGTGGGCAACACGTTCTCGGGGATTGACAACCTGACCTGGCTGCATGGTCGCCAAACCTTTAAATTCGGAGCGGAAGTCCGCCACGTTCAGCTGAACCAGCACTAAGGAGAGCACGGAACAGTTACATTTGCGACGCTCGAGAATCTGGCCGCCAACAAGGTGGCGAAAGCATCCTTGACGGGCGCTCTGCCGGTCAACGACCTGCGCAAGAACGATACTGTCGGCTATGTTCAGGACGAGTACAAGCCGCTTTCCAATCTCACGTTGAATCTTGGTTTGCGGTACACCGTCTTCCAACTCTTCAACGAGGCGCACGGGAAGGCCAACCCTTTTGATTTCGACACCTGCGGGCCTGAGGGGTTCTGCGGCACGGGCGCCAGCTTCGGTCAGCAGAATTACGGCGACGTTGATCCGCGCGTCGGTCTGGAATGGTCGCCTGTTCGGGGCGGTAGGACGGTTGTTCGCGGCGGCTTCGGAATCTACCACGAAGATGGGCAGCTGGACGATCAGAATCTTCCCGCCAAGAATGAGGTTCCATCCTACTCGGTGAAAAACGTGACCTATCCAGTCGATTCGTATTTCACCGGATCCGGAACTGTCTCACCCAATGCCGAGCAACGTGATCGCAAGGACACCTATGTTGAGCAGTGGGACCTCTCTGTGCAGCACGAGTTGGCCGCCAACATAGTGACCACATTTTCCTACCTGGGAAGCCATGGCGTGCATTTGCTCGACACCAATGTGGTGAACCTTGTCAATCCGGCCACGGGGGTTGCGCAATATCCGGCCTTTGCTCCCGCCATCGGCTGGCGCGGCTCGATTGGCGGGAGCTCCTACAACGGACTCTCCGTGTCAGTGCGGCGGCCGTTCTCGAACGGGCTCCTGGTGGCGGCAAATTACGCTTATACACACGAGATTGACAACGGCTCAAACGGCAGCGGGGACGGCGACGAGATATCGGCGCAGAACCCCTTGTGCCTGGCATGTGAGTGGGCCAGCGGTGCCTGGGACGCTCGCCATGTCGTCAATGGCAACGCGGTTTATGAGCTTCCTTTCGGCCTGGGCAAGCCGATGCTGAACCAGCGCGGCATTGCCAGCGCTATCGCCGGCAACTGGGAACTGACCACGACTGCGCTGGCTCGCACCGGCTTCCCAGTCAATGTGCTTTTACCCGGCAGCTACGTGGCGGCAGACGGGGCCACTGGCACGGAGCGGCCCAACCTGGTTCCGGGCGTCTCTCTCACTCCGCCCGGAGGCAGGACGATCGCACACTGGATCAATCCCGCCGCATTTACTCTGCCGTCGGCTGGAACGTTTGGAAGCGCGCCGCGTGATCTCCTTCCAGGCCCGGGCACGTGGCAGGTCGATACCGGCGCCGCCAAGACGTTTGCACTGGGAGAACGCACTCACGTGGAATTCCGCGCGGAGTTCTACAACGTTTTTAATCACCCGCAATTAGGTCAGCCGCAGGCTACGTGTACCCTTTCCTCGTCTTCTCCGGCAGGGTGTGCAACCGGCTTTGGGAGCATCGTCAATACGGTGAACTTGAACACGGCCATCGTATCGCCGATTACGCCTGTGGGCTCGGGAACGCCGCGCGAGATCCAGTTTGCGCTGCGTCTGGAGTTCTAGAGCAGTCTTCTTCATGCTATCTAACGCGTAGATACTTGTGAGTGGCTTTATCTTCAAGACGACAGGAGCAGCCGTCCTCTCGACGTCGCGGCGAGAGTTTCTTGAATCAAGCATGAGGTCGGCTCGCGCACCTCGCGAGAGAGGCCTGCAAACTATGCAAAGACGTTTATTTCTAAGTTTGTCCCCTGCGCTGCTTCTGGCCCAGCCGAAATCTGCTCGCCACCGAACCCGGATTCTCGTCCTTTGTGTGGTAGCTCTTGGCCTGGCCTTCGTTAGGGGGTTTTCCGCCGGTGCTCAGCATACTGCGGCCGGTAGATGCAGGAACCACGCATCCATCAGCCCTGGAAGCAGCATGATAACGAGTCGATTTGTTACTCATCTCACCCTGAAGGAACGTGGAAACAGCGCGACGAGCAATGGTTGGCCGAGAGGACGGGCGAAATAATCCTGCACCATTGAGCACCGCAATCCGGCCCCGGTTATAGAGACGATCGCTCTCCCTGGTTCCGCGCCACGCGTCCCGCCGTTCGGCACTCCAGCATGGCTCGCAAGCCTTCTGCGTCCATCGTCACTGAAGGGGATGAGTTCAATACATCCATCGTTTGGAACGGGCACACAGCCTGGTCTCTTCGGTAGAAGAACACGAAATTGGTCGAGTCATTGTTTCAAGAGAGACATGGACGTTGATTCAAATCCAAACCGCCCCGCAAAAAGAGAAAGGGATTTGAGCGCGGCGGCGGCCCGAACTCGAAAGCCAATGCTTTTCACCTTCGGCAATCGCCCGAATCGACAGCTAGTCACAAGCGTTCGACTATCGGATATAGGCTTAGCCGTGGATTGATTGCGATAAGTTGTCAATGCGCGATTTAAGATCGACCAACGCTGGAAATACTTCCGCTTCTACGCATAAGTTCAAATGCCAAAATTGCCGATGAGTAAACAGAGGCCGAGTTGATCGACGATCACAGCGCTATGTCGCCCGCTTCAAATACAGCGCTAAGAGACTCCTCGTGGCAAGCGTTGCGCAAAGACCGCAAGCCGCTTGTCGACCCTATTGAGGCACTATCAGGGCTCGGTCTAGAGCATGAATGAAAATGATAAGGAGGCCAGAAGTGGCTGGTCAACCTTCGGCCACGCCATGAATCTCCGTATTTTACCGTTCAAATCGCTGAACCCGGCGTCGCCCCATTTTCCCGCTACCAGTGGAATCCCGCCTCCGGACCACCAAAGTGTTGAGCTTGCTCAGAATCCAGCTCCACCTGCAATCTCCTGGCTGGGTCAGTCCTGGGACTGCAGCCGAATATCGCATTGTGGAAGTTCAAGTCATGCACAGAGAGCTGACCAGGATGCTCTCATGGATGTGACCTGCTTGGTCTCGTCAGTCTTTGAGGCAAGCTGAACCGAAAGAGCCGCCAGCCGGCGCACTGGTCGCGCCGCCTCGATCCGCTTTCATCACGAGAGACTTCGTTCATCATGGCGATCTGTTCCAGCGTCGGGAACGCGAGGCCTTGATCTGCCCGACGCGTTGCAATAGGCTGCACCGCTCAACGGTTCGCGCTGCCTCACCGCCGGAAGAGAGACTTCCACCACCTTGAGCCGAGCCTTCATTTAATGAGGGGTGCTCGCTATGGAGCAGGCGGGTGTCCCTATACGATGAAGCTCTTGCAGACCTCGACAGCGGGCCCTCAACATCTGCACAGATGCCCTCCTGATATGGACGCTCAGGTCTTGAGGCTGCGCGAGGCTGCAGGTCGAGATGGCTTAACTTTAAATGGACCTTGATCTGCCTCGTTCAGCGCAGCACTCCAGATGCGTTTCACCAAGGCTGCTCTTGACCATGCCAGCACTTCCTCCCCAGTGAAGCCATTCAGCAGACTCTCTCCCGATTTCCGTTCTGTGCCCGAAGCTTTTGAAGGACGAGTTGTTGATCCCCCTAGATGGCTTAGCTCGGACAATCTTCCTTCCATTTATGCACCGCTTGTCTGTCATCGTCCTGGAC
>CBAAAA010000116.1:0-11119 GCA_964658695.1 uncultured Solirubrobacteraceae bacterium
CTTGTTCTTGAACGAAGAGCCGCAGATGACGGGAAAAATCTTCTGCCCCAGTGTCGCCTTGCGGATGCCCGCCACCAATTCTTTTTCGGTGATCGATTCGCCGTTGATGTATTTCTCCATCAGGACGTCGTCACTCTCCGAGACCGCTTCGATCAGCTTGTCCCGATACTCTTTCGCCTGCTCCAGCAGATCGGCCGGGATCTCCACGTCGTCGAACTTCGCGCCGAGTGTTTCATCCCGCCACAGCCGCGCCTTCATCGTTACCAGGTCAACAATGCCTTTGAATTGATCCTCAGCGCCGACGGGCAACTGAATCGGCACCGGGCGCGCGCTCAGGCGATCGACAATCGTCCGCACCGAGTAAAAGAAGTCCGCACCGACCCGGTCCATCTTATTGATGAAGCAGATGCGCGGCACACCGTACTTGTCGGCCTGACGCCACACCGTCTCTGACTGCGGCTGCACGCCGGCGACAGCATCGAACACCGCACACGCACCGTCGAGCACACGCAGGCTGCGCTCCACCTCGGCGGTAAAATCCACGTGGCCGGGAGTGTCGATGATGTTGATCGTAATATCGTTCCACTGACAGGTGGTTGCCGCGGAGGTGATGGTGATTCCACGCTCCTGCTCCTGCGCCATCCAGTCCATGGTGGCCGTTCCCTCATGCACTTCGCCGATCTTGTGGGTTCGGCCCGTGTAATAGAGAATGCGCTCCGTCGTTGTTGTCTTACCGGCATCAATGTGCGCCATGATGCCGATGTTGCGCATTTTTTCTAACGGGGTTAAGCGGGCCATATTGATCCAGTAACTGCTAAAAACTTTCTACCAGCGATAGTGCGCAAAAGCCTTATTGGCCTCCGCCATGCGGTGCACATCGTCTTTCTTCTTCACTGCGCCGCCACGCATATTCGCGGCATCGTTCAATTCGTTCGCCAGCTTCTCGGCCATGCTCTTATCGGGACGGCTGCGCGCGTTGGTAATCAGCCAGCGGAGCGCCAGGCTTACCCGGCGATTCTGTGGGACTTCGATCGGCACCTGATAGTTGGCTCCGCCGACGCGGCGGGTCTTCACTTCGAGCAGCGGCTTCACATTCTCGACCGCCTTCTTGAACATCTTGAGCGGATCGTCGCCCGAGCGGTCGCGCAAGGTATCCATCGCTCCGTAAAAGATCTTCTGGGCAGTCGTCTTCTTGCCGTCCCACATCATCGAGTTGACAAACTTCTCGACGAGCGTGGAGTTATACAGCGGATCAGGAAGGACTTCTCTGGGCTCTGGGGGTCTACGACGCGGCATGCGTTCTCCTTCCTACTTCTTCTTTCCTTTGGCGGGAGCAGCCGCCGCCGCGCCGCCTTTCGGACGTTTCGCACCGTACTTCGAACGGCTCTGTTTGCGGTTGGCCACACCGGCCGTATCCAGAGTTCCGCGCACTACGTGATAGCGGACACCGGGGAGATCCTTCACACGTCCACCCCGGATCAACACGATCGAGTGCTCCTGCAAGTTGTGACCCACGCCAGGAATATAAGTGGTCACTTCGATGCCATTCGTCAGACGCACGCGAGCCACCTTGCGGAGCGCCGAGTTCGGCTTCTTCGGGGTGGTCGTATAAACACGGGTACAAACCCCGCGGCGCTGCGGGCAGGCCTGCAATGCAGGACTTGCGGTCTTGTAGCGGGTCGGCTTTCTGCCCTTACGCACAAGCTGATTAAACGTCGGCATGCTGTTATCACCGCGCACGACTGACGACACCCTCGAAAGGGCATCGCTGCGCTCACAACTGTCCTCTCTCGAAAAACTTAGAACTTCTTCAAGGCCCCTCCAGACGCGACAAGGTCGGCCTGCTGAGACCTCAATTTGAGAAACTTTGGAATTGCCCTTACGAGCTTTCCGAGCAGGCTCGAACAAATGCCCGGCTGCTATTGATTACTGCCAGGAGGCTGATATAGCGTCTTCACCAGCCCCAACCGCGAGGGTAACTACTTCGGGTATTGGCCCTTACCGGAACACAACGTCACGCTTCCCATAAGGAAACAGCTTATTGGTCCAGCAGCGGGACCCGACTTCCGGCCGGATGCTCGCAACGAGCATGGTAGCGCGGAGGCCGAAGAATCAACTCGCCAAACCCTCCCAGTGTACGCATACAGGGTTACAGATGTCAATCCGCACCGATGTACTTGCTTGCTGAGAACGTTTCTCTTGATTAGTGTAGCCTGTGGTGCCGGGATTCACCAGCACTAGCGGTTCAGCTCAGGAATTGACTGCTTCGGCTGAGAATGCAATTCCGTAGTAGATCTCCGATACCGGCAGCGGTCCTGCATTGGGTAAGAACATCTCCACACTTTGATCTTCTGCTGTGTACTCGGTCAGAACCCAGTGTTGATTGACCAAGAGCCACTGCTCCACCAGGATCCTGTCTTGCGCGATCACAAGGTATTCGCGAAGCGAGGGGATCGAGCGGTAATTGAGAAAGTTGGTCCCCCGGTCGTAGTCCTGCGTGGAAGGGGAGAGGACCTCGACGATTAAGCAAGGATTCAAAAGCGTGTCTTTGGAATCGTCCAGCAACTGTGATTCCCCGTAAACGACCACGCAGTCGGCATAGGTATAAAGACCCGTTGCCGGGGTGTGAATCCGCAGATCGCTGTTGAACGTAGTACAGGAACTACCTCGGAAGAGGGCATGAAGGGCCGCCGTCGCGTTAGCAGAAATTTGAGAATGCCGGGGAGTGCCGCCAGACATGGCATACATCTGTCCATCGTGGTATTCGCTTCTGAACTCCGCGGCACGGTCTATTCGAAGGTAATCTTCCGCTGAGAGAAATGGAATTGATTCGGTGGCCACTTTGTTACCGTTCCCTTACTGTGTCATGGTTGCCTACACCGGACTCCTCAAGCTTGGAACCTAAGCACTCTACACTTGCACGCCGCTTGAGGACTTAGCCTTCACCTGCTGACTACCCGTTCCGCTATCCATCCGGCAAGTTGGGCTTCGTCCATTTCTCCGCTCGCCACGGCAATCATGCCAGCGATCGATTCGACCTGATCGGCCATAAGGCGATATCCATTGACGGCCAGGAACAAGCCTGACGCGAGAAATCCTAATCTCTTGTTGCCATCGACGAGCGCAGGATTCTTCGCTATGCCGAACGCGTATGCGGCAGCCAACGCAGGAAGCGTGAAATCAGGCTGGTAGCAGTGGATCTGGAGCGGCCGGGCCAAGGCGGAATCCAGCAATCCCTCGTCACGGATGCCACGGACGCCCCCGAACTCCGCCAGGCTTTCCTCGTGTAACAGCAACAGAGCTTTCTTGCTGACCCAATTGGGCTCCGGCAAAGCTACTTCGCCAAAGCCTTGAAAGTATCGCGGTACTGCTTCATGAAATCCCGCCCGGCATCCAGCTGCCCCTGGATCGCAGGATCGTAGGGCGTCAGAAGGTAACCTTCCGGTGTTTCTATCGCATACAAGCAATCACCTTTCTCGGATTTGAGGCGAGACAACATGTCCTTTGGAATCACGATGCCCGTCGATGTGCCGATTTGAGTAAGCCTTAGAACGGTCATAATTATATCTATTATAATATCGGATTCGTGTGGCAGCCAAGATGTTTACTCCGCCATGATTCGGCTGCTTAAGACCCTAACCCGTTTCCAGGCTGGAGCGGACGAGACGGCGGGTATAACTTTGGGTCGGGGCCGGTCAAGCTGCGTGCAGCGTAAACAAAAAGGTAGTGCCTTGGCTTTCCAGTGACCGGCAGGAAATAATACCCCCGTGGCGCTCGACAATTTTCTTGCAGGTGGCGAGCCCCAGGCCTGTGCCTTCGTATTTAGCCTCAGAACGCAGACGATGAAACGGCTCAAAGACGTCCAGGTAATTCTTTTCGGGGATGCCGATGCCGTTGTCGCGCACTGAAAATTGCCAGACGCTGTCATCAACCGGCTTGGCGGTGATGTGAACGATTGGGATTTCGGCTTCACAATACTTGATGCCATTTCCAATCAAGTTCTGCAGAAGCTGCCCGAGCTGCGGCGTCCCCGAAACTCTGGGCAGCTCACCGCAGGTTACCCGCGCACCGCGTTTTCGGATCAGATCCTGCAGGTTGGCCAGCGTGTCGGTCATTACCTCGCGCATTTCGACCGGCTCGAACGCAACCTGCTCTTCTGAATTCGCGTAGCGCTGCAGTGTCTCGATCAGTGCGGCCATGCGCTTTAAGCCCTTGATCACCCTGCCGCAATATAAGTGAAGCTCTTCCGGCTTCCCTTGGTTGATATTTTCCTCGATCAGATCGGCAAATCCGAGCGCTGAGTGGATGGGCGACGTGAGATCATGCACTAACACCCTGCTGAAGACCTCCAACTCATTCCGTTGCTGCGCCACCGTCTTCAGCAGACTTGCCTTCGCGACCGCATTTTCGATGCTGTGTGCGATTGACCGGGCGTCCATGTTCTTCTTAGACATGTAGTCCAAGGCGCCACGCTGCATCGCTTGCACGGCAACCGCTTCATCTCCCGAGCCTGTGAGCATGATGATGGCCATGTGAGGAAGACTCTTATGCAGCCCGGTGATGCCGGCCAGCCCGTCTTCTCCGGGTAAGTTATAGTCGACGATGGCGCAATCGAAGGCGCGTGCTTGACAGGCTTCGAGCGCTTCCTCGGCACTGCTTGCCTCGCTGCAGATGCACAGCAGTCCACCCTGCTTCAGGGCGCGTTGGATGTGTTTGCGGTCGTTATCGTCATCGTCCGCAATCAGAATAGTCAATGGTTCTGACGGCGTACCGGCAATTGCTTCGGGCATCAGGGCAACTCCACAATGCGGCCGTAGGAGTCTAGCAGAGAGACCAGTTTCCGGAAATCCTCTACCGCCGTAGCTTTAGCTATATATCCCGCCACATTTAAACCGTAGGCGGCCTTCTTGTCTTCGTCATGCTTGGATGTGGTGAGTATGAAGACGATGGAGCGCCGCAATTCCTCGTCTTGCCGCAGCGCCTGGACAAGCTCGATGCCATTCATTCTGGGCATGTTCAGGTCAACCAGCAGGATTCGCGGAGAAGGCGGTTTCGTTTTGCCGTTGGCGCCTTTCAGCATTTCCAGCGCCTCTATCCCGTCCACCGCTCGCACAATACTGTTTCCGATCTTGCCCCGGCGAAAAGCCCGCTCCAGCGCCTTCGCATCTATATCGTCGTCGTCAATCAGAAGAATGTTAAGCGGTCTTTCGCTGGACGTTACGGCGTCGTTCATTCGAGCTCTTTTCTCAATTGTTGTCGTTTGGGCCAGGTAAAACCGAAGGTGCTTCCCCGACCCGGGGCAGATTCAAGCCGCAGCGTTCCTCCGCATACATCGATATGCTTGCGAACCATCGCCAGCCCCATCCCGCTGCCTTCCACTTGATCCCTGGGCCGCAGCGTCCGGAACATTTCGAAAATCTGTTCGTGATATTGCGCACTGATGCCCGGACCGTCGTCCTTCACCGCAAACGCATAAAAGTCGCCGTCATTCTCCACCGTCACGGCAATCCTGCCCGTTTTTTTGTGATGATGTTTAATGCTGTTAGCGATGAGATTCATCAAAATCTGCTGCAGAGGCATCCGGGGCACCTGGATATTCGCGAAGCCCGGGCTTACTTCCAGCGTGAAGCCTTCGAGAGGAAGCAGAGCTAACACATCTTCCATTAAGAGATCGCCTCTGATGACTTCGGTATAGCGGCTATCCGAAGCACGCCCGATGCGCGCGTATTCCATCAAATCGTCCAGCAGCTTATCCATACGCTTGATGCGCCCGTTCATTACCTTGAGATGGCCACGCGTTTCGTCTGTAAGATGCTCCGCTAAGTCTTCCTCCAGCCATTTCGCAGACTTGTTGATGGCGCGCAGCGGAGCTTTCAGATCGTGTGAGGCAACGTAGGCGAACTTCTCGAGTTCCTGGTTGGCAGCTTTTAGCTCTCCTTCGGATAGCTTAGCCAGAGTGATATCGGTACAAGTCCCAAACCACTTCAGCGTAGTGCCATCGAAATCCAGTTGGCGCACACCCAGGATCAGGAACCAACGGTAGACTCCATCTGCCCGGCGAAGTCGACATTCGATCCGGTAGCTGCCATCCATTGTCTTTGTCGCCTGCTGCCACGCTTCCCAGGCGCGCTGTCGATCTTCTGGATGGAAGGGCTTGTTCCACCCATGGCCCAGACTTTCCTCTATGGTCAGGCCAGTATAGTCCATCCATTTCTGACTGAAATAAATGTTAAAACCGTCCGCTCGCGTGATCCAGACCATCTGCGGTACGGCCTCGACCATGGTGCGAAATCTTACGTCACTCTCGCGCCAGGCGGTCTCCGCTTTCTTGCGCGCCGTGTTGTCCGTACCGATCAGCAGGTAACCAATCGCCGCGCCTTCATCGTCGCGGAGGGCAGTGACCGACACGACCGCCGGGAAGCGGCTGCCATCTTTGCGGATGTAGGTCAGCTCATAAATATCTTCGATACCCCGCGAGGCCTTAAAGACCAGAGCCTCGAAGCCCGGCGTAATCGGCGTGGCCAGTTCCAGGCTCAGTTCTTTGGCGCGAACGATCACCTCATACGGATCGGAAATGTCAGCAGGGGTGATCTGATCGACCACTTCGCTGGCCTTATAGCCCAGCATGCGCTCGGCGCCGACGTTAAAGATCTGAATGACGCCCCTGGCGTCGGTAGCGATGCTCGAAAAATTGGCGCTGTTGAAAATGGCGCTCTGCAGCGCGCCCGCTTTAAGCAGTGCTTCTTCGGCCTGTTTACGCGCGGTATTATCGGTACCGATCAACAGGTAGCCGATAATTTCATCTTGAGCGTCGCGGAGCGCGGTGACCGACACGACTGCCGGAAAGCGGCTGCCATCTTTGCGGATGTAGGTCAGTTGATAGATGTCTTCGATACCCCGCGAGGCCTTGAAGACTAGAGCCTCGAAGCCCGGCGTAATCGGCGCGGCCAGTTCCAGGCTCAGTTCTTTGGCGCGAACGATCACCTCATACGGATCGGAAATGTCAGCAGGGGTGATCTGATCGACCACTTCGCTGGCCTTATAGCCCAGCATGCGCTCGGCGCCGACGTTAAAGATCTGAATGACGCCCCTGGCGTCGGTAGCGATGCTCGAAAAATTGGCGCTGTTGAAAATGGCGCTCTGCAGCGCGCCCGCTTTAAGCAGTGCTTCTTCGGCTTGCTTGCGTACCGACACGTCCATGGCAACGCCCAGAAATCCGGTGACGATGCCGGCCGGATCCTTCAAAGCAGTGACCACCAGGTTGACCGTCAAATGGCCACCGTCTTTTCGGACATAGGTCCATTCGCGCTCCTCATGGCCACCGCTTTTCGCCTTCTCGACGAAGACGTCGAACCCTTGCACCGGCTTGCCCAATTCCCGAGTCAGTTCCAATCCCCGCGCCAGTACCTCAGATTCCAGATGGATGACGCCTTGTGTGTGCCTGCCCACCAATTCTTCCGACGTGTAGCCAAGCAAATTTTCGGCGCCCGCATTGAAGAGCGTAAAGAGTCCCCGGGTATCAGTGGCTATCATCGAAACATTGGTGGCGCCGTCCAGGACCGATTGTAGTTTTTGATGCGCCCGGGTAAGCTCCGCCGTACGCTCCGCAACGCGTCTTTCCAGTTCGCGGCGCGCCTGTTTTTGGTCTTCGATGTCGGTGGCCGCGCCAACCCAGCTGACGATTTCGGCTTTAAGATTTCGCAGCGGGAAAGCGCGGACCAGGTGCCAGCGGTAAGCGTTGTCGGATGCGCGTTTGATACGGTATTCCAGTTCGTAATCGCATTCAGTAGCGATGGTTCTTTTCCACCGTTCAAGGCAGTTGGAGAGATCGTCCGGATGCACTGGCTGCTGCCAGCCGCGATCGATCAACTGCTCAAGCGAATTACCGGTGTAGCTGACCCAGCGCTGGTTGCAATAATCGACGCTTCCGTCCGGTCTTGCCGTCCAGATAAGTTGCGGCATAGTATCGGCCAGTAGGCGGAAACGCTGCTCGCTCCATGCCGACTCGAACGAGGCCCGACGCTGCAGCAGTTGAGCGCGGAGAGCGCGCGCCCCCTCCAGTTCCAGTTCACTCCACGGCCGGCTGCGGGCATGGACAGTCTCCTGCCAGGCCTGAAACGAAGTCCGCGGGCGCAGCTTGCCCCGGATATCCGTGTTGACACTCTTATGGGGATTGCCTGCCCAGGTTACTGTCGTCACGAGCGCGCGTCTCAGTAGCAGCAGGTAATCGCCGGCATGCCCGGTAAGTCCCAGGTAGAGGGCGCCACTGATATCACTGGCGTCTGAAATGACGCCGGGATCCAGAGCGCTCAGCATACTCGAACTGGCGATGCCGTTTGACGAAAGCTCGCGCAACTGGCGGATGACGGGAAGAAGCGCCTCGCGTTCCAAGCTGTGGCCGTGAGCCGATATCACGCCGGCAAGGGACAAAACCAATCCGTCCGCGCCAAATAACTCGAGCAACCGCTGGCTTTGGAAACAGTCCGCGAACACAAGCGAGGCAGGCGCATCGATCTGCGCCAAATAGTTGTCGAACAGACCGCGGAATGCCAACCGCAACTGCAAGGCGGCATTGTCCATCCGCAATGCAAGCTGTGAGCCAAGAACCTGCCCGATCAGTTCACACGCCGAGCGGGTGGAGTAGTCGACATGATGCGGTGAAGAGTGGTGACACGCGATCAATCCCCAGAGCTGTTGACGGGCGACAATCGAGACGGTCAAAGACGACTGCACGCCCATATTGCGAAGGTATTCCAGATGAATTTGCGCCGGGCTGCGCAAAAACGAATATGTGAGATTCAGCGGTCGTCCCGTCAACGGGCCGGTTTCGGGAACTATCGGCACAGGGCTCGCATCGACGTCTGCGATGGACCTTACACGGTTGAGTAGGAAGAGGCGGCGCGCCTGGGCTGGGATGTCGGCGGCCGGAAAGTGCAAGCCGAGGTAGGAGAGTGGCGATGGGAACGCCGACTCGGCGATTACTTCGCCGTTCCATTCTTCATCAAAACGGTAAATCATGACGCGATCGAAGCCGCTGAGCCGCCGGATCTCGCGGGCCGCCAGTTCAGAAAGCTCTGAAATGCCCGGCGCCAGTTCCAGCCGCGAGAGAAGGAGCCGGATATGGGCGTTCAGGCTGAGCGGTTCAAAAGAGTGTGCTCCTTCCTGAAGCTCGAGTTCCACGATCAGGATGCCGTCCTGGCGGTGCGCCACGCACAGTACGGCAAGTGCGCCGCCGGCTAGCCGAATGGGAAGTGGATTTTCCTCAAGCGCATCCTGGCTCAGTGTCCGGGATCGAAATATCTCGAACTGCTGTGCTCCCAGGACGGCTTCGAATGTGCGATCAAGTAACGTCTCCGGCGAAATCCCGAGAAATGCGGATACATTGGCGCTGACCTGGCGGACGATAAGATCCGGCTCGGAAATCGCAAACAGCACCCCATGGGGTTGGATGTGGCCAATGATGTGAATCGGTTCTTGGGCGCATCTATCGAGTTCGGAAGCCCGATCCAAATTTTCAGCGCGGAAGGTTTCCTCTTCGGTAGCCTGGGACATCGATGCTGCTCTATTTCTCGCCAATTGGCGCGCAACTGACTGCGCTTCGATTACGCCTTATGAAGCGATTCGGAGCGAGTCCATGCGTCTTAGAAAAGGCTGGAACAAATCGAACCAGCTGCGAATCCTCAAGAATTGATGATCAATTGGAAAAGACTTGCGCGTCGCGGGCTGTGAATGAACTGCGACGATGGTACGCACCGCGGTTGCTCAGCGGTTGTTTGGGCTCAGTCGGCGTGGACCCTTGGCTCCATGGTTGCACAAACCGGACGCAAATTCTGACGGCTAGAAGATGTAAGCGAGCCCGAGATCGATGTGATCGCCTCGCTCGTTCCCGAACGGCTGGTTCCGGAAATCGGTCAGAATGCGGCGGTATTCAACCGAAGCGTTGATGTTCTTCGTCAGCTTATCGATGATATTGGCCATGTACTGCTGATTTCTGGAACGGTTGCCCACCGGCAGTTCATTCGCTTGTGGGGCATCAATGCCGTAAGCCAGATTCAGCTGCCACTGTTTCGTGAAATTGAACTGCCCCTGCGCCCAGCCGCCGCGACTCAGCACGCCATGGGCGCCGGCCGTTCCCACTGCGCCAATCGCCTCACCATTGGCCACCGCGTAGATGCCGAGAGCCCGCCCATCGTAGAGCTCGCCTGTTAGATTGAACAGTTTGCTGAACGGGAGCGAGTAATCAAGCGCCGCACCCCACGAATCAACGGGAGCAAAGGCAGCGGTTGAAATAGTGCTGGTTCCAGTGCGTGTCGTAACGGTGGTGGTTGTGGTGGTCTCGTTCTTTCCCCGGTCGTAGCGGCCGCTTAAGCCGATGGTGAAATCGCGGTCGTTATGGCTCTTGCTCCATGCCAGACGGCTTTCGATCGCCGGCATCCGTCCGCGCTCTCCGATGAGCGGCTGGCGCTGCACAATGATCGACGTGGTGGGCAAGTCTCCCGCATTGGGATCGGTGGCGGCCAGTTGCCACAGCAGGTTATTGCCGCCGGCGTTCCTGGTCCTCATCTCCAGCCGGAGCTGGGCGTTTCGGGTCCAGGGATTGCCGCTGCTGGTGAACTCCGGTATGCCGTATTCATTCAAGCTGGTGGGGTTCAAAGGAGCAAACACAGTCCAGTCCTGACCGGCTTCGAGCGATACATGATCCCAGTCGATGCGACCGTAGCCCAGGCGCAGCCGGAACAAGCTCATCGCAACGCCGTTCGAGTAAGGAGCGGAGCCGCCCATCATGTCGAACTCAAAGGTTCCGCTCAACTGTCCGCCCAGAGTGTCGAAGGGATTCAGCGTTAAGCCGAGACGCGACTGCCGCACGGTCTGATAAAAGTTCTTGTCGCCACCCGTGATGTCGGTTCCCTGTTTGGTCGCCACCATGGGGACGTCTTCAAAGTTGAAGGGCGCGGTGTTATAGCCCGCCGTCCAGAGCAGCGTGCCATAGAGAGATACCGGGAGAGACTTTTTGGTGGTCACCTCGGCGGTCACGGTGGTTGGCGATCCGCCGCTGTTCGGTGCCGGCGATTCCGGTTTTGCAGGCAGGGAAGCGGGCATCGAAGCCGGTATGGACAAG
>CBAAAA010000117.1:0-11117 GCA_964658695.1 uncultured Solirubrobacteraceae bacterium
AGGCGTTGGCGGTTGGCATGAACGGAGTTGTGACCCCAGAGGAATTGGCCCGTCTCATTCATTTCTTCCATTCCCGGGGATCAGCTGCGGTCATCGATCTCTCGTCCATGGCGGACGCCAGCGTCCTCGGTCTGCTTCAGGACAGGAACGTCGTCATTCGGGAGATAAGCAATGTCCTGGCGAGGAGGATTGCCGCCAGCGACGATTTCGCATCCTTCCCATTTACCCATCTTGAGCATGTTGAGCGAGTCGGTGACGAAGAGGTACGGGAATGGGCTCGCGTCGTGATCCAGGGATTTACTGAGCAGGAGCAGTTGCCGGAAGAGCAGATAGACCTTTTCTCCGCAACGCCAGCTCACCTGATGGCGTATATCGCCATGTCGAGAGGCGAGCGGGTGGCTGCGGCAGCTATGACCGCCGTCGAAGGACTGGCGACCTTTTTCGGTGATGCGACCATTCAAAAAAGCCGGCGTCTCGGACTGCAATTAGGCCTGATCGCTCATCGTCTCCAGCAGGCAGCTGAGATCGGTTGCGACCTGGCTTCCTCAACCGTGTTCCCGGGCAGCAGTTCGCATCGCAACTACGAACGTGCGGGATTTCAATTGGTCTACTCGCGGATCCAGGTTGCAATTCCGCTTTGAAGAAATTTTCTTTGGATGAAATTTTAGGAAGGACTTCTTTTGTTTAATCAACAGATGACAAGGCGAGGTTTCACGCGCGCGATGATGGCGTCCGGCCTCGCATTGGCTGCCGCAAACGAAGAGTGGACGGAATTGTTCGACGGGCGGAGCCTGAATGGCTGGCGTCCGAGTGAGAACAAGGGTTCGTGGAAGGTTGTCGATGGAATGCTCTCAGCTAACGGTCCGCGCTCCCACCTGTTCTACACAGGAGGCGTGCATGGGGCCGACTTCCGGAACTTTGAGCTCGAAGTGGATCTCATCACCAAGCCAGAATGCAACTCAGGGATTTACTTTCATACCGCGTACCAGGAATCCGGGTTCCCCGAAAAGGGCTTTGAGATACAGATCAATAACACTGCCAAAGGTGATGGCGGTTATCTGGAACGGAAGAAGACCGGTTCGCTCTACGGCATCCGAAATATGTACAAGCAGCTTGTTCCGGATGAGAAACCATTCCGAGTCCAGGTTGCGGTACGCGGCAAGAATGTTCAAATCCATCTCAACGGGCAACTGCTGGTGGATTACGTGGAGCCCACTCCGCCTGTCATTCCGACCGGCGGCGAGAAGCAGCGCTTCCTCGACCATGGCACATTCGCGCTGCAGTGCCACAACGATGGATCAAAAGCCTCCTATCGCAGTGTGCGTGTACGTCCGCTTCCCGACGATCTGCCTGCTTACACTGGCCCCGCGCCTGTCGTGGACGAAGCGTACCGGGACATCATCAACATCGGACGGCATAACGTGCCCATGGTCGATTTTCATGTTTATCTGCGCGATAGCATGACGGTTCAGGATGCGCTGCGGAAGTCGCGTAAAGATGGCATCCAATACGGAATTACGACGGCAGCCGCGATGCTGAAGAGTGATGCTGACGCGGACCGCTGGCTGCATCCGGTCGAAGGCAAGCCTCTGTTCTTCTCGCTGTCCACAGCAGACGGCGGTTGGACGCGCGCTCTATCGAGGAAGACTGCGCAGCGCTTTGACAGCATCCTGGCAGACGGACGAGGGAAGCTGGAAAAAGCTCAACCGGGAAGCGACGCGCAGGCGTTTATGGATAACATGATCGACCACACGGTGAAGCGCCTGGATAGCGAACCGATCGACATCTATACTCATCCGACGTATCTCCCCGCGGCGATGCGCGGCCAGGCCGCCGAGTTGTGGACAGATGTTCGCAAGAAAAAGCTGATCGACGCTCTGGTCCGCAACAAAGTCGGGGTGGAACTGAACTCTCTCGAACGGCTGCCCAGTCAGTCCTTTATTCTGCAGGCCAAAGACGCCGGCTGTAAGTTTGCATTCGGCACCGGCAATGAAACAGCCGTGGAGTTAAAGCGCAGCGAGTACGGACTGCAGATGGTGGAAACCTGCAAACTGGATTGGCATAATTTCTACGCGCCTGGCTCGTGGTGGCCGAAGGCTGTTGAGCGGCGCTGGCCTTCGGGAACTTGAAACAACGTAGCGAAACCAGCCAACGACCAGAATATCCACTGAACTATTCTATAGTACGCTGGACTTCACGTCTGCGCACTCGCCGAGGTACTCATGACTCGTCACCTGGTAGCAGTTTCGCTGTTCTTCTTGCTCTGTGTTGCCTCCCCAATGGCTCAAACACAAACACAATCCGTTCCACCTGTTGCTCCCACGAAGGACCACCGGGAGATCCGCCACGATGCTACTGTCGTTGATCCTTATTATTGGCTTCGCCAAAAGGGAAGCCCGGATGTTGTCAATTATCTGAAAGCCGAGAACGCCTATACCGAGGAGATGACCGCCGCCCTGAAGCCGCTCCAAGACCGGCTCTACGCTGAGATGTTAGCCCGCATTCAACAAACGGATCTCAGCGTGCCCGTGCAAGACAGCGGCTACTTCTATTACGCTCGCACCGAAGAGGGAAAGCAGTATCCGATTCGCTGCCGCCGCAAGGGCAGCATGGACGCGCCGGAACAAGTTTTGCTTGACTTGAACCAGATGGCGCAAGGACACAAGTTCGTCAGCGTCACAGCTGTGTCCGTCAGTGAGGACGGTAACCTGCTCGCTTACGCAGTGGACTTCGCCGGCTTCCGGCAATACACTTTGCAGATCAAGGATCTGCGCACCGGGACCACCTTAGCGGATCGAGTCGAGCGTGTTACCTCGATTGCATGGGCGGCCGATAACAAAACCGTGTTCCTCACGACCGAGGACGCCGTGACGAAGCGTTCCGATAAACTATGGCGCCACACCTTGGGTAGCGGTCAGGTCGAAGCGATCTATGAGGAGAAAGACGAGCTCTTCAACCTGTCTCTCGACAAGACTCGTGACAAAAAGTATCTTGTCGCCCAGAGTGAAAGCAAGGACACCAGTGAAATCCGCCTGCTGCGGTCTGATGCACCCGCTGAGAGCTTTGCCGTTCTCTATCCCCGGCAGCCCAAACATCGTTACTATTTAGAACACCGCGACGGGCTCTTCTATATCCGTACCAACAGAAATGGGCGCAACTTTGAAGTCGTGTCAGTCCCGGACAGTAAACCGGATCTGAATCAAGCGAAGATCTTTCTCGCCCAGGATCCACAGGTACTCGTCGAGGATATTGACCTGTTTCAAAATTTCCTGGTAGCGCAGGAGAAGACAGCGGCAATAACGCGGGTGCGACTGTATGACTTCCAAACGCGCCTGTGGACGGCGATCCAGTTTCCGGACCCCGTCTACTCCGTGTTCCCGGGTGGAACGCGCGATTTCGGTTCCACCACCTTCCGCTACAGTTACTCGAGCTTCGTCACCCCTGAAAGTGTCTACGACTTTGACACGCGCAGGGGGAAGTCCATTCTGTTGAAGCGCCAGCCGGTGCTGGGTCATTACGATCCAGGCCAGTATGAATCCGAGCGGCTTTGGGCGACGGCGCGCGATGGCGTGAAGGTACCGATTTCAATCGTCTATAAGAAGGGCTTTGAGAAGAACGGACGCGGCCCGCTCCTGCTTTACGGTTATGGCTCCTACGGCTACGCCATGCCTGATATGTTCGACAGCAATCGAATCAGCCTCCTGGATCGCGGTATGGCCTACGCCATTGCTCACATTCGCGGTGGCAATGAAATGGGTGAGGCATGGCGTGAGGACGGTATGTTGATGAAGAAGAAGAATACCTTCAATGACTTCGTCGATTGCGCCAGGTATCTTGAAGGCGAGCAATGGACTTCTCCGGGCAAACTGGTAATCGAAGGCGCGAGCGCGGGCGGCCTCCTGATGGGCGCGGTTGTGAATCAGGCGCCGGAACTCTTTCGCGCCGTGCACCTGGGAGTGCCTTTCGTCGACATGATGAACACAATGATGGATCCCACGCTGCCGCTGACCGTTGGCGAGTACCTCGAATGGGGCAACCCGAATGAAAAAGCCGCCTACGACTATATGAACAGTTATAGCCCCTATGACAATCTCGAAAAGCGTGCCTATCCAGCCATGCTCGTCACCACGAGCTATAACGACAGTCAAGTGATGTACTGGGAACCAGCGAAGTACGTCGCGCGCTTACGGACACTTCGGACGGACAACAACCCATTGTTGCTGAAAATTAAGATGGACCCGGCCGGCCATGGGGGCGCCTCCGGGCGCTACGACCGGTTACACGATATCGCCTTCGAATACGCGTGGCTGCTGACACAAGTGGGGGTTTCGGAGTAACCGGGCTGAATGAACCGAGCGAATTCCACCTCAGTTCGCCACTAGGCTGTGGTGTGCCTTTGGACTCATTTGAGAGGTGTGCCAACGGGCGCGGCGCCGCATCAACGAGACTCTTTCTGCCCGCTCCCTAGCCACCCAGCCCCTAACCTCTGTTCAACAAATTCGGGGCCTTATTCCCGAACGGCCTCACGTGGTCCCCAGAGGGTGTCACTGACCCGGTCTCTTCGCGCCAACTATCGTCGCCAAACACACGGACGTGACCGGCTCAGCCAGCCTACCCTACGCCCCGTTTGTAACCTTCTCGCGGTTGCAAGGGGGCAGCGAGGATAGTCAATGGGTTGCAGTTTGGAGCACTGTTCGCTCCGTAGACATCGTCCAAAAGTGCGGGCACAAGACCACAGGACGCTTGTAACCCCTCGTGAAATGTAACGCTTGGAACAATCCCATGAATTTGGCTGCCAGATTAAGCCGTGTCATAGGCCGACTCTATCCCGTGCCGGGCAAAACCTCGGAGGTGAACAGGTTTTCTCAACGCGCCAGAGGACGCTCCAACTGAGATTCAACGCTCTCGATGGTCTTCTCTTGTACCTCGATCTCGACCCGTTCCCGTTTCAGGTCAAGCCGGATGCGTGAATACAGATTCATATAAACATTCGCGATCCAAACCAGCGCGAAGAACGAGATCAGATAGCCCCGCCAATCGCCGTACAACAACTTGAATTTGGTCAGGACCAGAAAAAATACTGTGACATAGTGGCTGAAGCAGTACTCGCAGGTAAAAAGATAGAAAAACTTCCGCTTCAACGCACGGCTGCAGATCTCACTTTTCTTCTTGCACCAATCTCGCGGCTCACGAAAAACCTCCTCGTGTGTTACCGTCCAAGCTACACAGGCAACCGGCAGGCCGAGGATTAGTAGAAACGCTATCTGGTGGGAGATTGTCATTCGAGTGGCGACTCGTCGCTCGTTAGATGCGATTTGGAGGAATTCGATGTCGAAGCGTGGCAGCCCGGGAGCGTCGACTCCCGGAGTGATGACTAGCTTACCGAGCCGTAATACACGATATTGGCAGCGGACCGCGGCTTCTATCCTGCTGCTCGGGGTCGTGCTGGTGGTCGCCTCTGGAGCCTGGCAGTCCCGACAGCAAGGAAGTCGACGGGAGCACGGGCAGCCCGGAGATTTTGACTCGTATGTATTGGCCTTATCGTGGGCTCCCGCCTTCTGCGCCCAGGGTGGAAGCGACCGGACCTACCGCGAATGCGAAGCCAGCCGGCATATCGGATTCATTGTTCATGGATTGTGGCCACAGCGCACCGGAGGCGGGACTCTCGAAGACTGCGCCCGCGTGCACCCGGTTTCGTATGCGATCGTGGAAGACATGCTGAGTATAATGCCGGATCGGGGATTGATTCAGCATGAGTGGCGCGTCCACGGATCGTGCAGCGGAATGACTCAACGGGATTACTTCGGCGTTGTCAAGACCGCGTATTCACACATCAGAGTTCCACGGCAGTTTGTCATGCGTGGCCGGGAGATCAGGACCGGGCCGGCCGAAGTGGAGCACCTGTTTCAAACCGCCAGCGGTTCGGATAATCCGGCGTCTTTCCGGGTTGCCTGCCGGGAAGGTGAGCTGACTGAGGTACGAATCTGTCTTTCGCGCAACCTGCAGCCAATTCCTTGCTCAAACGAAGTACGGGAGTGCCGCGCCCCTAGCGTAATGGTGAGGCCGATTCCTTGACGGCGGCATAGCCGCAATCCAAACCGGTAAATGGAGGAAAATGACTGATCGACTTGCGAGCGAGGCCATACCCACAGGTCCCTGCGCCATGGTAATCTTCGGTGCTTCGGGTGATTTGACCAAGAGGCTGGTAGTGCCCGCTCTCTACAATCTGGTGACTTCGAAGTTGCTGCCGGATCATTTTGCAATCGTGGGCTTCGATCTGACAGAACGCACCGACGACGACTGGCGTCAGTCTCTCAAGGAAATGACGACCGAGTTCATTAAAGCCGCGGGACAGGACGTCAAGCTGGATGAGGACGCCTGGAACTGGATCTCCAGCCGGATGAGCTACCTGCAAGGCGACCTGAATAATCCCGCCGCCTACGACGCGTTGAAGTCGAAGCTGGCGGAGATCGATTCGACAGCCGGCACGGGCGGAAATTACCTCTTCTACCTGGCCATCTCCGACCGATTCTTTGGGCCTGTGGTCGAGCATCTCGGACAATCGGGCCTGGCCCATGAGGAACACTCTTGGCGTCGAATCGTGGTCGAAAAGCCCTTTGGGCATGACCTCGCGTCGGCTCGCGCCTTGAACCAGCAGATCCTTAAAGTAGTCAGTGAGTCGCAGATCTATCGGATCGATCATTTCCTCGGTAAAGAAACGGTTCAGAACATCATGATGTTCCGTTTCGCAAACGGCATGTTCGAGCACATGTGGAATCGCGACCGCATTGACCACGTGCAAATCACAGTGGCCGAGACGGTCGGGGTGGAGAAGCGCGGGAAGTTCTATGAAAACACCGGAGCCTTGCGCGACATGATTCCGAACCATGTGTTTCAGCTAGTTGCGATGACCGCGATGGAGGCGCCCAATTCCTTCCGGGCCGATGCCGTGCGATCCGAGAAGGCGAAGGTGATCGAAGCTGTGCGTGTTTGTAAGCACGACGAAGTCTCCTGTTTTGCAGTACGAGGCCAATACTCGGCCGGACAGATTGCCGGTCAGTCCGTTCCAGGCTACCGTCAGGAGCCCGATGTCTCGCCGGCTTCCAACATCGAGACCTACGTGGCGATGAAGCTGACCATTGAAAACTGGCGCTGGGCGGGGGTGCCTTTTTACATCAGAACGGGGAAACGGATGGCTGCCCGAAAAAGTCAGATTGCCATCAAATTCCGCGGCAGTCCGTCCGCTCTGTTCCGCGGAACCCAGGTGCATGAGCCCGCGCCGAACTGGCTGCTCCTGCGCCTCCAGCCGGATGAGGGAATCGCCCTCGAATTCGGTGCAAAAATTCCGGGCCCGGTCGTGAAGGTCGGCGATGTACGAATGGACTTTCGCTACAAAGACTACTTTGGAGCAGCTCCAAGGACCGGCTACGAGACCCTGATTTACGACATCATGATTGGTGACGCCACTCTCTTCCAGCGTGCTGACAACGTCGAGTCGGGGTGGAGCGTAGTGCAGCCGGTTCTCGACTTCTGGACCAGCAACGCGCCCGAAAACTTCCCCAACTATGCAAGCGGCAGTCAAGGCCCGTTTGTCGGCGATCAACTGCTGGCAAACGACGGACGCGCCTGGCGCACGATTAACTGACACAAATAAGGGCAGCGCCCCATAGTCTTAAACCCATTTGGATTCAAGTAACGCCGACTGAGAGTATGCTGATTTCAGTAGCAGGCTGACATTCCTCGAAGATCACGGAGGATTCAAGCCTGGAGATAAGGCGATGCCTGTGCGATCGCTGTTCGTTATCTGTTTCGCTCATCTGCTGTCGTTCTCTGGCTTGCTGTTGTGTCAAACCACCAGAAACTATGTCGTTACTGCCCAGCAAGGTGGAGCAATTCAATTCCGCGACCCGGCAACCCTGGAAGTCGTTAGCAGGATCGATGTAAATATTCCTCTAAACAGCACCGGTATTCAAGGTGTTTTTGCAGAACCAGGTGGCCAGACGCTTTACTTTGAAGGTCCTCTACACTCAGCTCCAAACGATCCAAGCGGATGTTGCTGGCTTTACTCCATCGACTTATCAAGCTTGCAGGTCAAAGTTGCGGCTGATATCTGGGGATCGAAGTCCCGTCAGCGCTTTGTGAACGCTGGACCTTCTTTTCTGACCACTGTCTCTGACGTGGCCTTGTCGGTCACCCAGACTAAAGAGGATCGATGGCAAGTCTCGCCGGACGGACGATGGTGGGCTGCACTTCGAAGCGGGCCTTCCGTTGACCTGTATGATGCGACCCAGAACAAGATTGTAAAGTCGCTAACGGCTGAACGGGGCAATGCTGAGTGGTACCTCAATGGAGCCTGGATCAAAAATCAGTTCTACGTCTACACCAGTCATGACGGCTCTGGATGGTTATGGCGCCTGTCGCCCATTAGTGATCGTCTAGAAGAGCCCGCAGCTGTTTCCGGTCCTGTATCGATTCCAGGTTGTGAAAGCGGCATGGCTCTGACCGAAATGAGCGCGGTGGGTGATCGTTTGGTCGTGAACGAGGTGTTCGGAGGTGCAATAGACCGGCGGCAACGCTGCGACGGTATTCCGGGCGGAGCCTGGATTATCGACCCGGCTTTCGAACAATCAGTCGTGACCCTGACGCCCGATCTTTACTTTTGGCGGCTGATTCCAAGTGGGGATGGGTTGGGGCTTTACGGAGTGACTTCTGATGCCCCGGCAGCGGGAGCTACTTCTCAACTCATATCTTTGGATGCACGTTCTGGAAAGGTCTTAAGTACCCAACCGTTGGAGGTTGATTACTGGTGGGTAATCGCCGCCCAACTGCGATCGGTCCCTGTCGGGAGCAGGTCGGTGCTTCTACCGATCGACAATCCTTACTGAGAATCTGTTCAGCGCTCCGCGGGTACACTTTTCGGCTCAGAGCTGGCTGATGCACTCAAATGCTGAGAAGTCCGTAGGGCAGCGCCCGGCTGCCCCTGACTTACATCTATCCGCTCTTACTTCTCGGAGTGTTCGCGCGCGTGTTCTTGCGGGTGCGGATGCTGCTCAGCATTGCCGGAGTGCGCGTTCGTTCCGTTATGCTTGTCGTTCGCAATCGATCGGCTGAGATTATTCTGCTGATGGTTCACCTGCTGGTGCTCCTGCGGCGTGAGTCGCCCGCCGTTTGCCTGCCGGTCAGAGCGGACCTCGCGATTGATTCCCGCCTCCCGATTCTCAAGATGTGCGGTCTGCCCGGCCGTCAGCCGGCCTGATGCAACACCGTTCGCAATTCGGCCCTGCTGATCAAAGCGCCGGCCATTCACTGAATCCATAGCCATATTCGTGGGCCTTCCGTGATTCACGGACGCCAACTGGTTGCGGTCCTGACTGGCAACCTGCTGATGGTTGACCTGCATCGGTGTCGGCTGGAAATGCCTCTCCTGCATGGCCCTCTGCTCCATCGGGGAAGGACGTGCCTGAATGCCGCCCGGGCCGTTAAAGCTGACGTGGTTGTTCACATAGGTGTTGTTGATGACTGTCCTGTTGACGTAGACATTGCGGACCACCGTGGTGTTCACGTTCGTCACGGCGGTGTTGTAGCGAAAGACGCCGCCCGACCACATCCCGCCCACGAAGCCGACTCCGCCAAAGCCAAAACCGTAGTTCACACCACCGTAAAAGCCGACATGGGGCCCCCAGTACCCGGCATGCCAGCCGTAAACACCGCCTCCAAAGCCCCAGTAACCGGGCGTCCACAAAACTCCTACTTGCGGCGGTCTCACCCAAACGCCGGGGACCCAGTAGTAGCCGGCCGGACCATAAGCCCAATATCCCGGAGTCCAAAGATAGCCTTCCACCGGGCAAGCAGGCTGCACGTACACCGGCAACGCGGGCGGGGCGATCGTGATCGAAATGCCTATGCCAATGCCTGCAGCTGCGGGTTGCGGCGCGGCAGAAAAAAAAGCCGCTGCCAGTAGCGATGATGCTAAAAACGATGAAGCCTTATGAAGGATGTTCACTTGTTTCCTTCCCCTTTTCATATTCATAAACGGTGGAAGTACTGAATAGTTTACGTTTGCCGATCCTAAGCGCCTCATAAGGCAGTATTGCGAGACGAATGGCAGTCAAAGACCAGTCATTTTATGTTTTGCGGAAGCGGCTGCGGAAAGAGGAACCTGGAACTCTTGATCCGTGTCCATAAACTCATGCGGTTTCGCAGCGACGCTACATTCATGTTCACGGCTCTATTGATCCTTCTGACAGACCGCACCGTGAGCGCGTACGTGGTGCAAATTGAACAGCCGCCTTCGCTCAACCTGGAGGCCCGCACAGAAAACGATCAGACTGTCTTTCACATCGGTGAACTAGTTCGGCTTCAACTCTCTTATACGGCGAGTGGCGCAGGTTACCGGGCGTCCACCGCAAGTTATGATCGCGGGGGCCGGCTGGGCGCTGAGCAATACCTCGTTCAGCCCGAAGCGGGATGGGATGACCCTCTGAGGTCATATTTCTCGCTTGGCGCTTTTATGGGCGGTGGTTTATTCAGCCTCCAGCCTCTTTCAACAAAGCCCTATGTTCTTTATCGCGACTTGAATGAGTGGGTGAGGTTCAATCAGCCTGGCCGCTATCGCGTCGTCGTCTCGTCAACCCGTGCAAGCCCCACAACCTACCGGCTCAGCCAGGTGAATCCTGAATTGCGCTCCAACGAGCTTTGGATAACACTGATACCTGCAACTGCCGAATGGCAGGCGGCAACGCTTGCGAATGCCGTAGCTCAAGCAGTTTCCCCGGGGCGCAAAATTCTCCTTCTTCGGAGATCTCACAAGGCAAACCGATCGCGAAGCGTTTGCTACTCTTCAGAGCGCAGCGGCTTCTGTTGGCGTCATAGTGGATCTTCAGCAGCAATAGCGACCTTAGCGCCAACTGGCTTTGCGCACAAGCGCCAGCCACTTACGTTGATCACTTTAGAAGGCTAACTGAGCGACCGCTTCAACAAATCCGGCCGCGTCTCGCTGAGACGAACCAGCAGTTCACCCAGCAGAGTATTGGCCCAGGCAAACCATGGGCGCGTGAAGTGTGCGGGATCATCCTGCTGGAACGCCTGTCCGACGCGCGGCGGAACGGTCATCCCGT
>CBAAAA010000118.1:0-6952 GCA_964658695.1 uncultured Solirubrobacteraceae bacterium
CGTCCGGCAACGTCATGCGGAGTGTCAGCAAGGTGCCGTCCCCATCTGGTTCGAAAGTCGTTTCAACGTGGTTGTCAGGAGTGGGATCGGGAAGGTGCATCCGCTCGACGTGAACGATGCGGCGGTAGGGCTCCAGCGTCACATATTCACCGGTCAGATAGAACCCTTTTCCTTTTCCATCGGTCCATTCAAAGCGAATCTTACCGCCGGGTCTCAACTCGCTCACACAAACGGGCATGCTCCAGCCATCTGGTCCAAGCAGCCATTTCTGGAGTATGGAGGGTTCAGTGTGAGCTCGGAAGACAGCTTCCGGAGAGGCGTCGAACCGTCGCGTCACGACGAGATACTTGTCGCCTTCGGTTGTCAGATTCATTTTGGTCGTTGTCATTGTCATCGGTCATCCTTTCGTTTTTGGGTTTCTGCTGCGAGAACTCTGTCGAGGCGGGCATAGTTCTTTTCCAAACTTTTGCGCAAAAGTCCAAGCCATTGGTCGATCTCAGCGATCCCGCCCGGAGCAAGCCGGCACGGGCGTTTCGCTCCCTCCACGCGGCGTGTGATGAGTCCCGCTTCCTCCAGCACTCGAAGATGTCGGGAAATCGCGGGCTGGCTCATATCGAACGGCTGAGCCAATTCCATCACCGTGGCTTCACCTATGGCGAGGCGGGAAAGAATTGCTCGGCGAGTTGGGTCGCTGAGCGCTGAGAATACTGTGTCAAGGCCCGGCATATACTTAACTAGTATGTTATATAATCGTTGTGTTAATTGTCAACAGGGAAGTTCGTGACAATTTGCCCATGCATCCTATGATTGATCTGACTGAGAGCCGGTCCGTTAGAACCTGTCAGTGCACCCGATTCCGATTGGGTCGGCATTGACTTTGTTCCGAATCCAAACCGTGAAGCCGCATTCGACGCAGCTCTTTCAACACTTTCGCGTTCGGCGGCCTGAATGCATCGCTGGTGCTCAAACGAGCTTCAGTTTAAGGGAGCAAGTGCGCAGTGTTCTTTGACAGCCGCACGAAACCTTCCGCCTCCGCGCAGCCATGCTCTAAGCCGCGAAATCGTGTCACCTGCTGCTGCAACGAATAGAACTTTTCCGGCGCCTGCGAGGCATGCGCAATGCAAGCGGCCTTCTTTCGATCAGCTACGGCTGTGATATCGACGTAATCGTTGGGAAGGAACATGTCGGTATCCTCGCCATCGGAGACTTCGTAATAGTACAGCGCGAAACTACGTTTCATCGTGGCCCATGCGTCATAGACCAGCATCGAGATCGCACGATGGTCGCGATGATTATCCACTGGCCAGTGTGTAAAGACCACGTCCGGCCGCTCTTCTGCCAGGAGTGACCGAAATTGGTCATAGGTCTTGCCATCCACGCTGGCCTCGCCGTCCATAAAGACGCTGAATTTCGGCTGAGCCTTCAAAATCCTGCAGGCGGCCGCAGCTTCCGCAGTCCGAACCGCCCCGCACTCGGCCGGAGACTTAGAGGAACAGCCCTTCTGTCCATGATTCAGATACAACAAGGTCACCGCGTGGCCGGCATCCGTGTATCTCGCCACCGTGCCCCCACAGCCGTACTCGGGGTCGCCCGGATGGCCGCCCGCGACCACAACTTTCAAGCGAGCAGGGGAGGCACCCTGGCCGAGAACGGCAGCCCCCAACGGGCCCACCAACAGACTTCGCCGCGACAAAGAGAACATACGCTTTTAGTAAACATCACATGAAAGCCCGTGATGAGAACAACTCCTGATGCCAGAGAGCGAACGCGCTAGTTTAGTGCGGCGGAGGACACGCTGCCGAGAATTTGCCGTTGGTAATTGGCATTTGCTGCGCATTCAGACATAGAAGTCCTCCTTACCGGTTTGATCTTAGTTTACGTTTTCCGGGTTCGTCAGCCCGTTACTTCGCGTCCGCCAGTAACATCTTTTTAACAAATTCCAACTGCCCAAGATGATACGAATTGTGGTTCGCCACCAGCAGAGCTTCCCGCAGCAAAGTCTGTCCCTGGCCATGCTCGATCGGGCGCAGTAAATGGTCGGAATTCTGAATCAACTCGCCGAAGTGCTGCGCGTCCTGCTGATAGCCCTTGATCGACCTTTGCCAAGCCTCTTCGCTCGGTGGAGCCTGTGTCTTTGGCCAGTAGTCATCCGGCCACTTCGGGCTTTTGTGTTTCGGATTACGGGAAAACTCCAGGATGTCCCACTGTGCAATCCGCATATGTTCCAACAGTTGCCAGGCGCTGTGAGGCGAGCCTTCCGGCTTCACACCGCGCAGTTCCGCCGGAAAATCTTCGACAACCGCATCGAAGTCGATATGCGAGTGATGCCCGCTCATTGCATCGACAATCATCTTCCGGAGTGCGGAAGACTCGTTGGTGCTCATAATTCAACTTTAACTGGCGGCGCTAGCGATTGCTCTGCGGCGGCGCGGAAGGCGGGTGCGGCAGAGCCAGGTCCGCCGGTAAGGGTGGCGGGTTCGGGCGCGCCGGTGCACCGGCCGGCTGTAGTGGGATTTCTGTTGCCGGCTTCCATTCCGGTGGTCGCGCCAGCAGATCTTTCGTCGGCGGCAAACTAGCGGAATCCCATCCGCCTCCGAGCGCCATAACCAGTGAAACGCTTGCCGTCATCTGGCGGAGTTGGATCTGCAATTCCGTCTCGCGGTTTGTCAGCAATTGAGTTTGCGCCGTGATGACATTCAGATAGCTATCCACTCCCGTCTTGAAGCGAGTCAGAGCCAAGTCCACATACCTGCTGGCGTCGCGTACCGCTGTCTGTTCCTGAGCCACTTCTTTCGAGAGAATGGTCAAGGTTGAAAGCTGATCTTCGACCCCCTGAAACGCACTCAACACAGTTCCGCGATAGGACGCGACAGCCGCATCGTACGTGGCCTCCGCCTGTTCTGTCGCTGCGCGCCGCGCCCCTCCATCAAACAACGTTTGGCTGAGCGTCGGCCCTACGGACCAGAAGCGGCTCGGCCAATTGAACCATTGCGTGAATGTGGAAGTCTGGAAGCCGCCGCTGGCCGATAATGTCAGGTTCGGATAGTACGCGGCACGCGCGATGCCGATGCCCGCGTTCGCCGCCGCAACCCGCCGTTCCGCAGCTGCGATATCGGGTCGACGCTCGAGGATGGCAGATGGGACCGCCACCGGAACGTCAGGTGGCGTGGGTCGGAACGGAGCTACTCCGAGTTCAAATGCGGACGGGGACCTGCCGATCAGCACCGCGATCGCATGCTCATAAGTGGCGCGCGACACGCCCAGATCTGTTTGCTGCGCGGTCGCCGTATCCAGCTGTGTCTGCGCCTGCGCCACTTCTTCATCCGAATCAATGCCTAGCTGGTACAGCGAGGTGGTGAGTTTCAAAGTGGAGCGGTACGCCGCTTCCGTGTCTTCCAGAACCTTGCGCTCGGCGTCGAGGGCGCGAATTTCAAAGTAGTCCTGCGCGAGTTCAGCCTGCGTGCTGAGGAGTGCCGTCCCAAGATCACCCTGGCTTGCCTGTGCCGAATATTGATTCTGTGCAATCGTATTGCGAATGCGGTGCCAGAAGTCAACCGTATAGGAAACGTCCAGCGGCAGCGAGAACTCATTGAACACTCCGGAGTTGGCGGTGCCGCCAATCGCCGTGCTGGTAGAGGATGCACCGCTTCCAGTGGTTGTGCCGGATCCGGTCCCAGTCGTGGTGGCGCCGGTGGTAGAACCTGAAGAAGTAGTGGATGTTCCGGCAGAACTTCCCACCACAAAAGCTCCTCGCGAAGTTGCCGAAGACCGCGTATTGCTGTAGGAAGGCGAAGCGCCGATGGTCGGAAACAGTTGTGATCGCGCCGATACCACCAGCGCACGCGCCTCTCGAAAATTAGCTTCCGCTTGAATGATGCTCTGGTTCTGAGTCCGCACCTGCTCTTCGAGCGCGCTGAGTTGAGGATCGTTATAGATCTCCCACCACTTGCCCCGAATTTTGTCATCCCCGGGCTGCGCTAGCTTCCAGCCCTGCCCCTCTTTGTACGATTGCGGCGCGGCTTCCTTATAAGCAGCCGGCGCCTGCACCGGGGCCTTAGCGTACCTCGGAGCTGGATTGCATCCCGAGAACAATAAGGCCGCTGCGGCCATGCCTGCAAGACTAACTTTCTGTTTCATCGCTCACCTGGGATATCCATCGGCGAAGATAGATCGGACAGTTCACTAATTTCACCTCCTGGGACGCCTGCTCGGAAAAATAACGGACTGCCTGGCGATCCACCAGCGTCACTTCGCTCAGATCCAGTTCGACGCACTTGTGCTGTTGCCTGGCATGCAGCAGGGACTCCGCCAGTTCCGGAATCGCATCTTCACTGAATTTTCCATTGAGCAGCAGCGTGATAGACTTTCCCGCCGGGTGCGGCTCCGAGATGATCTTAAAGTGCGTATTCATCGCATTGTTAACTGGCCGGACCGACCGCTTCCGCAGGCGCTTGCGGCAGTCTGTTGCCGAATGACTGCAGCCATAACCGGAAACGGTCCATATAGAGATAGATCACCGGCGTTGTGTATAGCGTAATTGCCTGGCTTACGATCAGGCCGCCCACAATGGTGATGCCCAACGGTCTGCGCAGCTCAGAACCCGTGCCGGTACCCAACGCCAGCGGCAATCCGCCCAGCAGCGCCGCCATGGTCGTCATCATGATGGGACGAAAGCGCAGCAGACACGCCTCGAATACTGCCTCTTCCGGGCTCTTACCATCACGTCTCTCTACCTCCACCGCGAAATCAATCATCATGATGGCGTTCTTTTTCACAATGCCAATTAGAAGAATGATGCCGATCAGGGCGATGATGCTGAGTTCGGTGTGGGTGATCATCAGCGCCAGCACAGCGCCTACACCGGCCGAAGGCAGGGTGGACAAGATCGTGATCGGATGAATATAGCTTTCATACAGAATTCCCAACACGATGTAAACAGCTGCCAGCGCCGCTACGATCAGTACCGGCTCATTCGAGAGCGAAGACTGAAAGGCCTGCGCTGTTCCCGTAAAGTTAGTGTTGATGGTGGTCGGCATGCCAATCTTGTTTTCTACCTGTGCAATGGCTTCGACGGCATCTCCTAACGCCACGCCTGGACCGAGATTAAATGAGAGTGTCACCGACGGAAACACGCCGGAGTGATTCACCGTGAGGGCCGCCGTCGACGGCTGGAAGTGCGTAAAGGCGGCCAGCGGAATCGGGGTGCCGCTTGCGGACGTTGCGTACACCTGGCTCAAGCCGCCGGGATTCTGCCAGAAACTCGGGTCGACTTCCATGACAACGAAATACTGATTCATGGACAAATAGGTGCGCGCGATCTCGCGCTCGCCGAAAGCGTCATACAGCAAATTGTCGAGAGTCGCGGGTGTCACGCCCATGCGCGACGCGGTCTGTCGATCAATTACCAGATTCGCTTCCAGGCCGTGATTCTGCTGGTCGCTGTTGACGTCCGTCAGGATATGAACCTTCTGCAACTCTTTTAAGAGCAGCGGCGCCCAGTGCAGCAGCAGGCCCAAATTGTCGCTCTGCAGCGTGTATTGATATTGCGCCGCGCTTTGCCGCCCGCCCATCCGGACGTCCTGGGCGGATTGCAGAAACAGTGTGACGCCGGGAACGCCCGAGAGCTTCGGCCGCAGCCGGTTGATGATCTGGTCCGCGCTCACGCCTTTCCGATCCGCCAGCGGCTTCAACGAAATGAAGGCGCGCCCGGTATTCGTCGTGGTCCCGCCGCCGCCGCCGCTAAACGCTTGCACCGTGGCAATGCCCGGGTCGGATTGCACCAGCTTTGTGAGTTGCGACATTTTGCGCTCCATGGCCTGAAACGAGATACTCTGGTCGCCCATGAAGCTCCCGTTCAGCCGCCCGGTGTCCTGCTGGGGAAAAAAGCCTTTGGGTATTTTGACGAACAGGTAAACGTTCAAGCCGAGCGTCAAAAAGGTGACCAGCAGCATGGTCGCCGAATGCCGCAGCACCCATCGCAGGCTGTGCTCATAAATGCGGAGAATGAAGTCAAAGAACTTCTCACTCACGCGATAGAGCTTGCCATGGCTGGTCGAGTCGCCCAGCAGCCGCGAGCACATCATCGGCGTAGTTGTCAGGGACACCAGCAGGGAAACGAGAATGGTCACGGAAAGCGTCACCGCGAACTCGCGGAACAGTCTACCGATGATGCCGCCCATCAATAGCAGAGGAATGAAGACCGCAACCAGCGACACGCTGATCGACAACACCGTCGAACCAATCTCGGCCGCTCCTTTGAAAGCCGCATCCATGGCGTTCATCCCGTCTTCGCGATAGCGTGAGATGTTCTCCAGCACCACAATGGCGTCATCTACCACGAAGCCCGTCGAGATCGTCAGCGCCATGAGTGAAAGGTTGTCCAGGCTGTATCCCAGCAGGTACATCACGCCGAACGTGCCCATCAACGACACCGGAACCGCCACGCTGGGGATCAATGTCGCTCGCACGTCGCGCAGGAAGACGAACACCACCAAAACCACCAGCACTACCGAAATCACTAGTGTTCGTTCCACATCGTGCACCGAAGCACGTATGGTTACCGTCTGATCCAGCACCACGGTCATCTGGATTCCCGGATTGATCGAAGCGTGCAGTTGTGGCAGTGCTGCTTTGATCCCGTCAACTGTCTTGATGATGTTCGCGCCCGGCTGCCGGAATATGATCAACAGCGCCGAACGCTTGCCATTCGATAAGCCGAGGGAGCGAACCGTCTGGACCGAGTCCGTCACTTTGCCGACCTTGTTTAATTCGATCGGTGCGCCGCTATAGCTGATGATGAGCGGCCGGTAATCGGCAGCGTGGAGCAGTTGATCATTTGCGCCGATCATCCAGGTGTGGTCCGCATTGGCGAACACGCCTTTGGCTTCATTCAGCGTCTGCGATGCAACAGATGTGCGCACCTGATCAAGGCTGATTCCAAAATGATTCAACT
>CBAAAA010000118.1:6962-11098 GCA_964658695.1 uncultured Solirubrobacteraceae bacterium
ATTGAGATCGATGCGCACCGCCGGCGCAGAGCTTCCTCCGACCGTCACCTGGCCCACGCCACTGATCTGAGAGATTCGCTGCATCAGAATCGTCGAACCCGCGTCATACAAGCCGCTTGGAGGCACAGTATCCGACGTCAGTGCGACCAGCATAATGGGCGAATCCGCCGGATTCACCTTGCGGTAGGTCGGGTTCGAGGGCAGATCCGCCGGCAGGTAACTGCGAGCCGCATTGATGGCCGCCTCCACATCTCTTGCGGCGGCATCGATATTGCGGTTCAGATCGAACTGCAGCGTGACACTGGTCTGGCCTAGCGAACTGGACGAAGTCATCTCAGTCACTGCCGCGATGCGACCGAACTGCCGTTCCAGCGGCGTTGCGACGGATGAAGCCATGATCTCCGGACTCGCTCCTGGCAGCGATGCCGAAACCGAGATCGTCGGAAAGTCCACCTGTGGCAGCGGCGATACCGGAAGCAAGGTGAACGCCGCAATTCCGGAGAGCGCAACCGCCACCGTCAGCAGCGTGGTTGCAACCGGTTTACGAATAAACGGAGACGACAGGCTCATTGCCTAGTCTCCACTCACCGGAGCCGGAGTCATTCCGCCGACCCCCGATCTTCTGTTTCGAAACTCGCTGAGCCGCCGCGCCAAGGCATCGAAGAACAGATAAATCACCGGGGTTGTGTATAAGGTCAGCAACTGGCTAAACAGCAGGCCGCCGATGATTGTAATGCCCAACGGTCGCCGCAGTTCCGACCCGGTCCCTCTTCCAAACGCCAGCGGCACTGCACCCAAGAGCGCTGCCAGCGTTGTCATCATAATGGGCCGGAAGCGCAGCAGACACGCCTGATAAATCGCGTCATATGGCTCCTTGCCGCCCTTGCGTTCGGCTTCCAATGCAAAGTCGATCATCATGATTGCGTTCTTCTTCACAATGCCGATCAGCAGCACGATGCCGATTATGGCAACCACCGTCAGTTCGGTACGGCAAATAAGGAGCGCCAGCAGCGCGCCCACGCCGGCCGAAGGCAGCGTCGAAAGAATGGTGATCGGGTGGATGTAGCTTTCGTACAGAACGCCCAGCACGATATACACCGTCACCAGTGCGGCTAGAATGAGCAGCGGTTCATTGGTAAGCGAGGCGATGAATGCTTCCGCCGTACCCTGGAACGAAGCCTGCATCGCTGCCGGCGGAGGCATCTCCTTCTCCACCTGCCGGATCTGATCCACCGCCTCTCCGAGTGAGCCATTGGGAGTCAGGTTGAAGGACACCGTCGTCGCAGGAAACTGTCCGATGTGGCTGATCAGGTTGGGCGTCGAATCGTTGCCCGTCTTTGTGAACGTACTCAACGGGACCGAGGTTCCGGCCGCTGACATAATATAGATATCGCTCAAGTGCCGCGGGCTGGTCTGATATTCCGGAAGCACTTCGAGAATCACGTGGTACTGATTCAACTGCGTAAAGAGCGTTGATACCTGCCGCTGCCCGAACGAATCGTAAAGCGCGTTGTCTATCGAAGTCGCCGTAATGCCAACCCGCATCGCTGTCTGGCGGTCGAAGGTGACTGCGGTCTCCAGGCCGTGCACCTGCAAGTCGCTCGCCACGTCCGATAATGCCGGCAGTTCCTTTAACCGCGCTACAAAGCGATTTGCGTACCGCGACAGTTCATCCTGGTTCGGGTCTTCCAGACTGTACTGGTATTCCGTCCGGCTCACGATGTCTTCCACCGTCAAGTCCTGTACCGGCTGCATGTAAAGCAAAATTCCGTCGATCTTCTGGAGCTCCGGCTGCAAACGGCGGATCACGTCAGATGCGCTGGTCTTGCGCTGTTCAATCGGTTTCAAATTGATCTGAATACGACCGCTATTCAAGGTTGTATTCGTACCATCGACCCCGATGAAGGAAGACAAATTCTCCACGGCCGGATCATTCAAAATGACTGCGGCGAGGCGCTGCTGCAGCTTCGCCATCTGCCCGAATGAGATCCCTTGATCCCCTTCCGAAACAGCCTGTATCTCGCCCGTATCCTGCACCGGGAAAAACCCCTTCGGAATCACAATGTAGAGATAGATCGTCAGACCCAACGTCGCGATGGCAACCAGCAGTGTCAGATTCCGGTGGCGCAGGACGACTTCAAGCGTTCTGCCGTAAAAGGCGATTGTTGTTTCAAATACCTTTTCTGACGCCTTATAGAATCGCCCTTCGCTCTCCGGCTTCTTATGCTTCAGCAGCTTGGCGCAAAGCATTGGCGTAAGGGTCAGCGACACGACCGCCGACAGCACAATGGTGACCGCCAGCGTGACGGCAAACTCCCGGAACAGACGCCCGGTAATATCGCCCATGAACAGCAGCGGGATCAGCACCGCGATGAGCGAAACGGTCAGGGAAACAATCGTAAAACCAATCTCTCCGGCGCCCTTCAGCGCTGCTTCCAGGGGCGCTTCTCCCTCTTCGATGTAGCGCATGATGTTCTCAATCATCACGATGGCGTCATCCACCACGAAGCCCGTCGAGATGGTCAGCGCCATCAGAGATAAGTTGTCGAGGCTGTAACCAAGCATGTACATGGCCGCGAACGTGCCGACGATCGACAGCGGAACCGCGATGCTCGGAATAAACGTTGCCGCCAGGTTGCGTAGGAAGACGAAGATCACCATCACGACCAGCGCGATGCAAAGCATCAACTCAAACTCCACATCCGAGACCGAAGCGCGGACCGTGGTCGTTCGATCCGTTAGAATCTGCACCTTAATCGAAGCCGGAATGGTGGCGTTCAGCTTCGGCAGCAAAGCGGTGATCCGATCCACCACCTGGATAATGTTGGCTCCAGGCTGCCGCTGGATATTCACAATCACGGCCGGCGTCTTATTCATCCAGGCCGCTTGCCGGATGTTCTCGACGCCCGACACGATATTGGCGACGTCCTTCAACATCACCGGGGCATTATTCTTGTACGCGACAACAACCTGCTGATAATCCTTGGCGTCGATCAACTGGTCGTTCGAGTTAATCTGGTAGTCCTGCGATTTCCCGTCGAAGCTCCCCTTCGCCGCGTCCAGACTGGTGTTCGTCAGCGCGGTATGGACGTCTTCGAGATTCAGCCCGTAGGAGGCAAGTTGGGTAGGATTGACCTGAATGCGCACGGCCGGCTTCTGGCCGCCGCTGATTGTAACCGCGCCCACACCCGACAGCTGCGAGATCTTTTGCGCGAGCCGCGTATCGGCGTAATCTTCCACCTGCTGCAACGGCATCGATGTTGATGAAAGGGCCAGCGTCAAGATCGGCGCGTCCGCGGGGTTTGTCTTGGTATAAACAGGCGGCATCGGGAGTCCAGCGGGCAGATAGCTTTGTGCCGCGTTAATTGCCGCCTGCACTTCCTGCTCCGCTACGTCGATATTCAGACTCAGCACGAACTGCAGCGTGATCACCGATGCACCCTGCGAGCTGGTCGAGAGCATCTGGTTCAATCCCGGCACCTCGCCGAGTTGCCGTTCGAGAGGCGCAGTGACACCCGACGCCACTACCGTCGGACTCGCGCCTGGATAGAACGTCTGCACCTGGATGGTCGGATAATCCACTTCCGGAAGAGCGGAGACAGGAAGCTGTTTATAGGCGACGATTCCGACCAGCAGAATCGCCGCCATCAACAACGAGGTAGCGACCGGCCGCAGAATGAAAGGGCGGGAAGGGTTCACGCGCCCTCCGCATCACTCGCTTCAGCCGGCTTCTTCACGCGAACTTTAAGGCCGTCCGTCAAGCGGTCGAAGCCGTCAGTGACCAGCATGTCTCCGACGTTCACACCCGTGACAGCGGCCGTCTCTCCGGACGTTGTGGCGACTGTCACATTGTGCGATTGAATGGTGCTCTTGGTCTGATCAACGACGTACACATACGCCTGATCGTTATTGCGCTGAATCGCCGCAGTTGGGATTAGATTCACGCCGCTCAGCGTCTTCACTAAGAGCCGCGCGTTGACAAATTCATTTGGAAAGAGCCGCAAGTCTTTGTTCGCAAAGGTGGCGCGCACCCGAACGGTTCCGGTCGCCGTATCGATCTGGTTGTCGAGCGTCAGCAGCGTTCCTTCCGCCAGCTGCGATTGATCGCTGCGGTCCAGCGCCAGCACCTTTAACCT
>CBAAAA010000119.1:0-11043 GCA_964658695.1 uncultured Solirubrobacteraceae bacterium
GATCGTTATTGCGCTGAATCGCCGCAGTTGGGATTAGATTCACGCCGTTCAGGGTCTTCACTAGGAGCCGTGCGTTGACAAACTCGTTAGGAAAGAGCTTCAAGTCTTTGTTCGCAAAGGTGGCGCGCACCCGAACGGTTCCGGTGGCCGTATCGATCTGGTTGTCGAGCGTCAGCAGCGCTCCTTCCGCCAGCTGCGATTGATCGCTGCGGTCCAGCGCCAGCACCTTTAACCTCTTGCCTGCGCGCGTCTGCGTCGCTACCTGATCGATGTAATCCTCGGCCATCGTGAAGATCACCGTGATGGGCTGTAACTGGGTGATGGTCGCAATCCCGGTAGTCCCGTTCGCCGGTACAATGTTGCCCGGGTCCACCGTCCGCAGTCCTACTCGTCCATCGATGGGAGAAACAATGCGGGCGTAGTCTACGTTCACCTGCGCCGCGTCCAGATTTCCTTCGTCGAGCTTGACCGTTCCCTCGCTCTGCCCCACGGTTGCCTGCTGGGTGGCGAGCGTCTGCTCTGGAATCGCGTGCGTCTCGAAAGCCGCCTTGTAACGGGCCAGGTCGACATAAGCATTTTTGAGAATCGCCTGATCCCTTGCCAACTGCCCCTGCGCCTGCGTTAAGACAGCTTGGTACGGACGAGCGTCAATCTCCGCCAGCAGATCGCCCTTTTTCACCATCTGTCCTTCGTGATACAGAACTCGCGTCAAAGTACCAACCACACGGCTCGCTACAGTAACGGTATAGACGGGAGTAACGGTGCCCAGGGCATTGACGTAGACGCCGATATTTCCCTTTTTTACTGGCGCCACGGCAACCGGAATCGGACCGCCCGCACCGCGCCGACCACCCTTCGAAGAGTTCGCCGTTGTTGAACCGGAGGCAGGCCCGCTCGTTCGCTGCGAGAGAAGAAACCCTGCACCGGAAAGAATGAGAAGAATGGCGGCCCAAATTGCCCAATGCCGCTTCCGCGCAGCTTTCGGTGGCGGACTTCCCTGCGGTGTTTCCTGGGTTACTCGCGGCGGTGTTCCCGGAGGCGGCTGCTGCATGGCCTCATTGTGAAGTTTTACAACTCGCGTCGCGACTGCCGAAAGAGCTACTAACTGCTATGCCAATCGGCATAGTAAGAAACCCTCGGAACAAAATCGCTAAAATGTAAGTCGAACACCTGTCATTGTTCCCGGCATGTTACAGATCGAGAGCGATACTTACGGCGGCTCTCGCCATTGCGCTCTCGCCGTCAGCATGGTGCCTCAATCCTTCGAAGACGCTCACCCAGTACGCGCATCGCATTTGGGGACAGGAGGAAGGCTTATTCCAGCCCACGATTTACTCCATCCTGCAAACCCGGGACGGCTTTCTATGGCTCGGCACGCAGGATACTCTGATTCGTTTCGACGGAGTGAGCTTCCGTGAATTTGAGTTTCACGAGAAAGCGGTCCTTCACGGCAGCCTGATCCGAACACTGTTACAGGACCGGGAGGGCAACCTCTGGGTTGGGACCCTCAACAACGGCCTGGCGAAAATCTCGGCTTCCGGCGAATTTCGATTCTTCGGATCCGCCGCGGGCATGGAGGGGAAGAGCATCACCCATCTCTCTGAAGACAGAAACGGTGCGATGTGGGTCTCTACGGAGGAGGGGCTCGGCCGCATCATTGAAGGCGAGCATGCGGGCGACGAGCACGCGCGGATGTTCACTCAGAATGAGGGCCTGCCCAGCAATCAGGTTCGCGCAAGCTGCGAAGCCGCCAACGGAATGCGCTGGATAGCCGGACGGGATTTCCCGCTAGGCACATGGGACGGATCACACTTCCTAGTCATGAAGGATAAGAACCTTCTTGGCAAGAACGTAACCGCGCTCGAGTGCTCTGGCAATGGAAGTGTTTGGGCCGGCACGGACGAAGGTGCTGTGCAAATCCACAATGGACATACACGCCTGTTCACCACTCATGACGGGCTCCCGGACAATGCCGTCTCGTTCCTGATTGAAGGACCTGCACACGGTATCTGGATCGGTACAAATGATGGCGTGACTCGCTATGACGGAGAGCGCTTCAGCGCCTACCGCGTTCGTGACGGCCTCTCCCATAGTCTCGTGCTCTGCCTGGCATTTGATCGCGAAGGCAGTCTTTGGGCAGGAACCAAGAACGGGCTCGATCAGCTTGCGGACTCTGCTGTCACGCCGTTCACCACCAATGAAGGCCTTTCCAGTAACGAGACCTCCGCCCTGGTGGACGATCACGAAGGCCAGCTATGGATTGGAACGCTTGGACACGGTTTAAACGTCTTCAACGGCCATGATTTCAAAATCATCACCCTGCACGATGGTTTGAGCAACGATCACGTGCTCAGTCTTGCCGTCGACAACTCTGGTGATGTGTGGGCCGGAACTGCGGACGGAGTCACACGGCTGCGATCCGGCAAGGTGATCGGTACCTATCTTCACACCGGCACCGAGGTCCGGGCGATTTACGTCGACACTGAAGGAGACATATGGGCCGGCACAAATCTCGGCGTCAACCGCTGGAACGGCTCGAAGTTCGTCGCGGTGAGCCTGCCGTCCGGGCCAGGGAATGGAGTGGTGGCGCTCTCCGGAGCCACGACGGTTCGTCTGTTCGTCAGCAACGAAACCAGTCAGCTGAATTTTCTGGAAGGCGGCGCGTTCAATACGTACGAGCTTCCAGCCGGAACACGGCCGGTCGTCTGCTATCTCATCGACCATCAACATCACACCGTCTGGATGGGAACCCTCGGTTCTTCCCTGCTTCGCTGGCAGAACGGTAAAATCGCTCGCGTCCGTGTGCGTGACGGACTCTACGACAACCGGATCTACAGCATCCTCAAAGACGACCGCGGCAATCTCTGGATGGCCTCCAGTAAAGGCATCTTCCGCATCGGCGAACAGGAGCTGAATGACTTCGCCGACGGGAAGAGAAGTTCCGTCCTCAGCATTCCGTTCAGCACCGGGCAGCTGCGCTTTGAGTGTCGCTCGGGCGTACAACCCGCGGCCTGTAAAACACGTGACGGAAGGCTCTGGTTCTCCACCACGACCGGGTTGGTCGTCATCGATCCCAACCATCTCGAAAGCAGCGATGTTCCTCCGCCCGTCCGGATTACAGCTCTCATTGTGGATGGTCAACGGGTGGAACTCAATACCGGCATCCGGATTCAGCCAGGAGAGAAGAACCTGGAGATTCGTTACGCCGGACTCAGTTTTGTGTCGCCTGAAAAAGTCACGTTCCAATACATCCTCGACGGCTTCAGCCGTACGTGGACTGATGCCGGCTCCCGGCGCGAAGCCTTCTTCACCAACCTGCCGCCCGGCCAATTTCATTTCAAAGTGCGAGCGCGCAGCGCCGCCGGCCTCTGGACCAGACAGGCCGCCTCCCTCGAACTAATCGTCGAGCCACGCCTTTATCAACGCTGGTGGTTCTTTCCCGCATTGTTCCTGCTCCTTGCGGCCGTGGTTGCCGCCGGCTATCGCACACGGGTGCAGAGGCTCAAAGGCCAGTTTGCACTTATCACCGCGGAACGAACTCGAATCGCTCGTGAGTTGCATGACACGCTGTTGCAGGGGCTGTCGGGCGTCACGATGCAACTCCACGCGCTGTGGCTCGGAATGGCCGCGGGCTCCAGAGAGAAGCGTCTGCTCGGCGCCATCATTCAGGACGCGGGCCAGTACTCCGCTGAAGCAAGACAGTCCCTTTGGGGTTTGCGCAGCTCCGATTCCGATGCCCAGCTGTTCTCGGATCGTCTGGCAGAACTCGCCCGCTCTGTCGTTTCGACAACTCCGGTGTCCCTGGTCCTCGATATCCAGCCGCTCTCGATTGACGACCGGCCCGAAGCCGAGTTCCAGTTACTGCGAATCGCGAAAGAGGCCCTGTCCAACGCACTGAAGCATGCCGATGCCTCGCAGTTGCGCGTCAGCTTGTCGCTCCAGGGGAAGGAGTTGCACATGACCATCGAAGACGACGGAAAAGGTTTTGCGTCCGAAGCCGAGTACCATAAAATCGGTCACTTCGGGCTGATGGGAATGAAGGAGCGCGCTGCGGAAATCGGGGCGGTCCTGGACGTCGAGAGCTCCGCGCGCGGTACCCTCATCTCCATCCAGCTTTCATTGGGCCGTAACGCTGCCCTGCCGCGAACGCGTCAACTACTCTGAGGATTGCAGTTGGAATTTCAGAACTCGATCAGCGTCCTGTCAGTCGACGACCACGACCTGGTTCGGAAAGGGATTTGCGCCCTTCTCGCGACCGAACCGGCGATGCGCCTGGTGGGAGAAGCCGGAAACGGTCGGGATGCCATCCGGATGCATGCTGAATTACACCCGCACGTCACCCTTATGGACCTGCGTCTCCCGGATATGAGCGGTATTGAAGCGACTCGCAGTATTCGGCAAGCCTCTCCGGATGCCAGGATCATTGCACTGACGTCCTACGACGGTGACCAGGACATTTACCGGGCGCTTGAAGTCGGTGTTCGCGGCTACCTTCTGAAGGAGATGGTCCACACGGAGGTTATTCGCGCCATCCGCGTGGTACATTCCGGGAAACGCTTCATCCCATCGCAGGTAACAGATTCCCTGAGCGGATACTTCCCCGAAGTGGCGCTGACGCCGCGAGAAGTCGAAGTGCTCAGCCTGGTAGCGCGCGGCCTCGGAAACAAGGAAGTGGGCCAAATCCTTGGCACCGCGTCCGGCACGGTCAAGGCTCATGTGCAGAGCATCCTGAGCAAACTCGGCGCAAAGGATAGAACGAATGCGGTGACCATCGCTTTGCGTCGCGGCATTATTCATCTGCACTCGCCTGATATGGCGAATGCGATTCCGAACGGGTGACGCCATTCCAGCAGCTTTCAACATTCCGAATGGCTTCGCCAAATGCGGGATCGCGATCCGTGTTGATGACCGAAGGCGCCCAGCCGCGACGAGGATCAGAGAAAGGCGCTCAGTGACGCTGGCGTTATCTGCGCACGCCTCTATCGGAACATGCCAAGCAAATAGCAAATCAGCAGGATGAGAAGGATCGTGCCAATGCTGACGCCACCACCGCCAGCGGCGCCCCATCGGCCATAGCCGTAGTAGCCGCCGCCACCGCCCAGCAGGAGAACCAGTAGAACAATGATGATAATTGTCATTTACGCCTCTTTTCTTAAATATCCGCTTGTCGCCGCACGGGATTGCTTTGTCATCGTAAGCCGCCATCATCGCAAGAGCAGCGAAGACCATGCAGCCCCCGCCGCCCGAAGTGCTGAAGCCCATCACCGGCTGGCCAGCTGGCGGCCGGGGCTTACGCGACATCACCCGCCATTTTAACCGGATCAACATCCGCACGCCGGAGGGCAACGATTGTATGCCAGTACAGTAAGGCCGCAACTGGTGATCGTTCAGCGTGAAGAGGATTTGCTAACGACTCGCGGACCTGACTTCGCACGAGGAGGTGTGTGTGCGAAATGAATTCCAGAAATCTAATTATCCATCGCCGGAATAATTGTCGGCGGAAGTTTCATACTTCTGACAATCACGTTTCACTGGTTTCCCGGATACCTGTTTTGGCCATCCGTCTTCGTTACGCTGTACTTCGAGCCTGCGCACTTCGCGGCTAGAGCGTAGCATAAGAGGAAAAAGCTGGAAGACTGATTGTTCCTTCCGAGGACGAAAGTGGCGCGGAAGTCTCGATAGGTTAAAGCTGTCGCCACAGGTTTAGGAGCATTCGTTTTCGCTGTGGTGATCATTGTTGTGGTCGCTTTTGTTGGGTTTGCTATCTTTTTTAACTGATGGAACTTATTCATTAGAGTAGCTTCCGTCTTTTATTGCCATCCGTGGCGATTCGGCCTATGGTCCGTTAGGCTAGGAAGGAAGGCTTGATTCCATGGCAACCTCACACATTACAATTCCCGATCAGAGGGCCGACGCTCTCAAAGCGTATGCGCAAGCGCCAAGCCGGGACGCAAACCGACGCTATCCCCGGAACAGATCAAACACGCGCAGGATTTGCGCGACAAGGGCAGGCATCCTGAGACGACCCACTAATGCAAATCCTGATTTTACAATTGTGCACTTGTTTGGGATTACACATGTATGACGTTGTACCCAGACGCGTGGAGATGGCGTGCGTACTGGAGACTTCGATTCACACCTCAGCGGCGGGATGGTCCGGTCTCGGAGCATCGGCATAGCGCCTACGTGCTCAGGGACCAGGATGCCCTTCTCGCTGTCTCCCACCCGGTACACCCGAGTGGGACAACCGCGGTTTCAGATCGCCACCTCCATGGAAAGAAGCCGGCGTCACTAACCTCAACTGATAGAATACCCGCTCATTCACTCCCGTTAGAGTTGCGGACTTTTTGCCACACAACATGGTATAGTCGCGAGTTTCTCTGATATCACTTGGGGAGACGCTAGCGAGAAGAACTCGCCTCCCCCAACAACAGAGCAGACTGTCTCACACTCTAATTAATTAAGAGAGTTGTGCTTAATCTGCCTCCGCCATCAGACAAAGCACACAGACCTGCATTCGAATGCCTAAGATACATAACAAAACGGCCTGGCGGTCATGAAGTTGAAAGCCCGAGTCTGCTCGCGCCAACCGGTGACGGGCAGACCAGGGCCGAAGAACCGATCCGCTGCTGTTTCTAAGAGGCGAGGAGGCGTCAGAACATCGATTTCAGAGAGAACTGAATTTGCCGGGAGGTCCCTGCTGTGCGGCTGATATTGCCGAAGCCGGAACCGCTGAGCACGTTGGAGGGTAGGCCAAGATTGACGACGTTGAACAGGTTGAAAAGCTCGGCGCGGAACTGCAGGTTGACGGACTTGTGGCTGCTCCCCAACTCAAGCAGCGTGTCTTTGATCACGGCGAAATCGAAGTTGTACAACGCAGGTCCCCGAAACGTATCACGACCCAGTGTTCCGAAATATCCAAGGTTTGGCCCGGTGCCGCCCGGCACGTGAATCGGGAGAGCGAAATAGGAAGCGTTCGCCTGCCCGAGCCCGAAATAATCCTCGCGGACGGTGCGATCGACCGACAAAACGGGAGCAGCGATCTGGTCGGGACGGTCAGCTCCGAGGGAACCGAGTCCGGTCTGCTGGACGCCTGAATAGACCGTAAACGGCAGGCCACTGCTCAGAGTGGAGATGTTGAGTAACTGCCAGCCGCGACTCAAGTGACGAGGAAGCGTGCGAAGGAGAGGAGCGCGGTCGGCGTGTAAATCCTGAACGAGAGTGAATGTCAAGACGCGCTCGGCGTCGAAGGAGGATGGACCTTTATCCGCGCTGGTATCGAACGGGTTCTGAGGCCAGGCAAGAGCAGTGGCTCCCGATGTGCTGCCGATGCCAGGGCCGATCACACTGCTCGTGTCATCGAGCGACTTCGACCAGGTGAAGTTCACCTGCGCCTGCGGCCCGTGCGAGCCAAGTGAACCACTCAGAGAACTTTGTAGCGAATGAAACGTTGAATGCGAGCGATTGGTGACCAGCATGTCCGTTCCAAATCCGCCCGTGATCTGACCGGCGGCATTGAACTGGGTGTAGCGCGCGAACTGCGGCGTGGCGCCCGGATAGGCGTTGGGGAAATCGATGGCGGGCAGATCGAGGCCCGCAGTGCCGACGTAGGCTGCCGCCGCGCTGACGCCATGAAAGGCGCGCTCCACGTTGAAGGACCAGTTGGCCAAGCAGGCGTTTCGGAAGTTCTGCGAGATGGCGTTCGCATTGAGCGGAGTAACAGTGGATGTGCCCGCGGCGGCAGCGAGTTCGCTGTCAAACCGATTCACGTTCCAAACCGTGTTTGCAGGTACGGCGAGCGAGTTGCCCGAGGCGAGAACGTTGACGCCCGACAAATTATAAACAGGAGGCAACTCAGGAGGCGTGATCCGCGTGCCCACCAGGACGGGAGAGCCAGGCGCGGTCGTCAAACGAGGATAGTCCACATAAGGGGCGGCGCCTGTAAGCAAATTGTCTTGCCATATATTCGGCGGAATAGTCGTGAGCCCTCCTCCGACACGTAACCACAGATCATGGATCGGCTGCCAGTTAATGCGCGCACGCGGTCCCCAATTGTTGCCTCGCCAGCGATAGCGTGGTGCGGGATTGATGAGATATTGCTGTTCGGGTCCGTTGGCGCCATCGAGAAATCGCAAGCCGACGGAACGATGAGCGCGCTCGCTGAGAGGCGAGTAGAGCTCGTAGCGGAGGCCGTAATCGACGATCAGATTGGGGCGAACTTTCCAGGTATCTTCCCAATAGGCGTTGACACCGTAGCGCGAAACAGCGGCCACGCCTATTTGTGCTCCTTGCGGGAATTGCGGCGGCGCGACGGCGACCGCATAGGAAAAAGCGCTGCCGAGTAGCAGGGCGGTGAGGGTATCGGGAAGTTGCTGGCCTACGCTGATGTTGTGCTTTCCGCTGGCCGAGGGGATGGCGGCAGTGGCGTAAGCGGGTCCATCGCCAAAGGTGTATTGGCCGTTAGTTGCTTGACCGAAGTAGGTGGTATCCCGGTTGGCGACGAAGATTCCTCCGGCCTTGATGGTGTGAGTGCCGCGTATCCACGTGAAATCCTGACGGCCTTCGAACAGATTGCCGTAAGCCGCAGTGACCGATCCAGCCGCGGTATCAAAAGATTCATAGAGCCCGTCGGCCAGGATCAGCGAGGGATCGGTGTGATCGGACGTAGGGAAGTTGGGAGTAGTCCGCGTAAAGCTTACCTCCGATTGAGAGGTGAACGTGGAAGAAGGCGCCCGGGACCACCTCAAAGCGGCGTTGCGCTGGTGGTCGATATAGGTAATTCCCCAACTTGGATCAATGGCGGTCTGATCGGGATTGGTGGTCGGTCCTTTCAGGTTGTCCCAGGAGAAACGCGCAAAGAGGCGATCGTGGCTGGTGAGGTCGCGGTCCACGCGTACGGAAAACTGATCGGCGTCCGTGACCACTTTGGATGATGTGGCGAAGGTACGCGCACCAAAGGAACCGGACGCATCATTCGGCAGCGGATAACGCGCGAGTAGAGCGGCCATCGTGGGATTGACCGGTACGCGCAAGGTGTCTCCGGGGAAAGCGGTTGTATCGATGCCTTGCCGCTCCGCGACAGTGGGGACAGCCAGCACCTGGGTGGTTCCGAGCACCTGGCGGAAGCCTTGATATTCGAGAAAGAACGCGGTGGGATTCGAGCGGTGCGGGAAAGGCGGTAGCATACCGCCCAGCGTGAAACCGAACTCATTGCGCCGAAAAGGGGGAATGCGCTCGGGGCTTTCGGGAGTCTTCCGGTCGAAAAAATTGCGCGCGTCGAACGCAGAGTTGCGCAGAAATTCAAACAGCGAGCCGTGAAGGGAGCCGGTTCCGGAGCGCGTGACGATATTGGTGAAGCCGGCGGCTCCGAAACCGATGTCAGCGGGCTGCCAACCGGATTGCGATTGGATTTCTTCTACTGCATCGACGTTGAAGTTCGACATGGTGGCGCCGCCCATCTCCGGGTCGCTCGAAAGCGCGTTGTCGAGGGCGAAGACGGCCTCGACGCCGCGCTGGCCGTTGACTGCGAATTGCTGGGTGAAGTTGGTGGTGCCGTTGGTGTCCGTCATGGTTCCGGCCGCCAGTAGCAACAGCTGACTGAAATCGCGCTTGTTCAGGGGGATTTTCGTCACTGCATTGCGGGCAAGGGTCTCCCCCGTTGTTTGCGTCTCACCGTCGGATTGCATCAAAAGAGATGCTTCTTTTGTGAGGTTGAGCTGCGCAATTCCGACCATGGGGAGCGACACGGCCTTTTCGAAATGGAACACCGTGTCCTTGTATGAAACGGTCAGCTGATAAGTTCCGGGAGGCAAGTGGGCGAAATGGAAGGCCCCATTCTCTCCGGCGGTTTGCGAGAAGTGAACATCAGGGCCTCGCAGGTCGATAACGGCGCCGGGTGCAGCCTTGTTCGCCTCATCGCGCACGAACCCTGTCCATTCGGATGAGGCCGCTTGTTGCGCCTGCGAAACAGAAGCAGCCAGACACACCAGCGTCAGAACGGTCTTCGCGACGAAGCGAAAATACTTCACATCATCAGGGTAATTGGTCGGATGTATTTATTTTTTCGACAATGACTCTCCCGGCAAGGACTTCGCGGGTCAAATTCATGCGGCAGACGAGTCATCGGCCCAAGAAAACTGTGTGGATGCCTTGTGCATTCCTCAAGGCCATTGGCAGCGAAGCGCTCAATAGATGCCTACAGGTGTTCCTGTTCCGATGCAGAATCTCGTTCTTCACCAACTGCGGAGTTTTCCAATGGCATCTTGTGCCGAGTCGCTCATGTCTGATCGCATCCCCGTCGCCCGACTTGGACGATCTAGTGGACGCGACGCTTCCATTGACAACCGTGGGAGTCGACTTGGTATAGGTGGGGAGGGTGGCGGTAAAGCATCTGATTGGGTGAATCAAAAAAAAGGAAGCGCCCGGTTGAACCCGTTGGCGTTCCGGCCGACTCACGCGTTCGCTCGTCTACCGCCATTCCAATGAGTCCAGGAGGCAATTGTTGATTCAAGTCAAACACAGCAGTATCGCCAATCTGGCGTTGGCTGGTCTATTTTCTTCACTGTCACTGATCGGGCAAAGCGCCACGAACACGCCTTTGTCCGAGCCCGGCAATTTCAACGTGAAGTCCTTTGGCGCTAGAGGCGACGGGCGACAGCGGACACGCTAGCGATCGCAAAAGCCATCCAAGCCGCCAATGCCGCGGGCGGAGGGATCGTTACATCTCCGCCGGGCAGGTACCTGACGGGAACCTTCGAACTTTTGAGCAACGTAACTCTGAACCTGGACCCTGGTTCAACCATAATCGGCAGCTCCAACGTATCGGATTACGCCCCCATTGAGCAGTATGGGCTTGGCCGTAAGTATGGTGAGGACAGCAGCGGCGAAGGGACACTCGTCGGCATCATCGTGGCTCGTCATGCCAACAACATTGGCATCGCAGGCCGCGGTTTCATCGACGGGAACGGCGACTCTTTCTTCGATCTGACGAAGCCTCATAGTACGCCGGACTTCGACCCTCAGTACACAAGACAGGGCATCGAG
>CBAAAA010000120.1:0-11028 GCA_964658695.1 uncultured Solirubrobacteraceae bacterium
CCCCCGGGTAGAAGTCTTCCACCCCGGTAGCCTCTCAAATACTGGCTTAATCGCCTCCATCCGCCGTGTACTCGCCGGCATATAAGTGATCTTCGCCCCATCCACCTCATAAGCCACACACACCGGAATGTCGTCTAAGTCATCCAGCACGTCTAACTTAGTAATAATCAAACTGTCAAACCCATTCACTTCCGCCGTATACCGCAACAACGGAACATCAAACCACCCACACCGCCGAGGCCGGCCAGTCACTGACCCAAACTCATTCCCGGCCCGGCGAATCTTCTCCCCAACCTCAGTCAAATCCTCCGAAGGAAACGGACCAGCCCCAACGCGAGTAATATATGCCTTAGAAACACCAATAATCCCGTCAATCTTAGTAGGTGGAACCCCTGTCCCCGTGCAAGCACCGCCAGCCGCCGCACTCGAACTGGTAACAAACGGATAAGTGCCGAAATCAATATCCAGCATCGTCCCTTGCGCGCCTTCAAACAACACGCTCTTTCCGTTGCGGATCATCTCGTTTAGTAAGTGCGACGTATCACAGGAAAGCGGCCGGATCTGATCTGCCAGCCGCTTATACTGATCGAGTATCTCGTCGAAATCCACCTTGTCAGTAAGTTGAAACGCCTCCGCAATTACCTGCTTGTCAGCGGCCAGCGCGCAGTACAAACTGTCGAAGTCCTGATCCACTAAGTCCGCCACGCGAATCCCGCGCCGCGCAATCTTATCTTCATAGCAAGGACCAATTCCGCGCGATGTCGTCCCAATCGCCACCCGATCCTTGCGCCCCTCTGAAATCTTTTCGAGCGTCCGATGAAACGGGAAGATCACATGCGCCCGATTGCTCACTTTCAGCTGCGACCGAACATTAATCCCGATCGCTTCCAGCCCCGAGATCTCCTCCAGCAGCGCAGCCGGATCGATTACGACGCCATTTCCAATCACCGCCTGCACTCCAGGCCGCAAAATACCGCTCGGAATCAATTTCAGAACAAATTTTTGACTGCCGATGAAGACGGTGTGCCCGGCGTTGTGGCCCCCCTGATAGCGAGCGACAGCGTCAAACTTTTCGGAGAGCAGGTCGACGATTTTGCCCTTGCCTTCGTCCCCCCATTGCGCTCCCAGAACGATCAAATTACTCATGCTTTTATGGGCTCGGCCCAAACTTGTTGATTGTACCGTAACATCTTGAAATCTCTGCAAAATCACAGAGTTGGCGGCCACTGAGACCCCCTGTGAACGGCCATTCCTATGTTACGCTTGGCACGATGCAGCTTTACGAAGTATTTCAGGCGTTAGGAGAGGATGTTTTCAGTAAACTCGTGCGGGGCATCTCGATCGGAAAGCTCAAAACCTACCAGGTCTATGAGCGTTTTAAGCTCCGCGCCCGCCTCAACAAACTCAACTCCGAATCGCTGCGTAAGGCAGAGCCGAAAATGTGGGCTCGCGTCACCGAAGGCGAAGAAGAATTCGCCGCCGATCTCGCCCAGGTCTTCCTGATCTCTCACCTGCCGATGATTGTTGACGTGCTCAACTCCCTCAACATTCCCAACGAAGAAGGATTTTTCGATAAGGATCTCAAGCCTGACCAATACCTGACCGAGGGCTGGCAGGAGCGCGTCTACACCCAGTTCAGTGAAAGGTATCAGCGGGAAGTGCTTCTCTTCTACATCAACCATCTTGATTGGGAATTGACGAAGGCCGAGAAAATCTTCGTCCCTGTTGAGCAGCATGCCTGACCTCAAGACCTTCCATGACCAGGCAAAGCGAGGAGATCTGGAAGCTGTCCGCTCAGCGATCGCAGCTGACCCATCTCTCCTGAACGCGAAGAACGAGGGTGGACAAAGCGTTTTCCTGCTCGCCAAATACTACCGCCAGACCGCCGTCGCCGATTTTCTGCTCAGCCTTCACCCTGATCTCGACTTTTTCAATCAGTGCGTAGCTGGTCTCACCTCCGATGTTCTCTCGCGGATCGATCGCGACCCGTCACTGCTCGAAACGCACAGTACCGACGGTTGGACACCGCTTCATCTGGCTGCTTTCTTCGGCCATCCCGAACTCGCTAAGGCGCTCCTCAACCGCGGTGCGTCTGTCAATGCCCCCTCCACTAATGCCATGCAGAATACCCCGCTGCATGCCGCTGTCGCCGGCCGTCAGATGGAAGCAATTCGCGTACTGATTGACCGCGGAGCAAACGTCAACGCCCGTCAACAGGGTGGCTGGACCGCTCTCCAGGCCGCTGCTCAAAACGGAGATCGGGAACTCCTCGAACTGCTCCTGGCCAGCGGCGCAGACCCCAATCAGCGAGCTGACAACAATCAATCCGCTCTCGATCTTGCCCTGCTAAAAGGTCACGCGGAGATCGCCGAACTGCTTGAAGGGATCGGCGCAAAGCTGCAGTAGCGCATGCTCGAAGCCCAACTCGAAGAACTCCGTCGCGCCACCCTTGCTGCCTTTGCCTCCGCATCCTCTTTACAGGAGCTCGAAACCAGCCGTATCGAAGCCCTCGGCCGCAAAGGCACGCTCGCCCAAATCACCAGAGAGTTTGGCAAACTGCAGCCCGACGAACGCGCCCGCCTGGGTAAAGTCCTCAATTCTGTCAAACAGGATCTCGAAAGCGAATATGAGAGCAAAAAGACCAGCTTCGAACGCGAGGAACTGGAAGAGCAGCTGGCCAAAGAATGGATCGACGTCACCCTCCCTTCCCCTGGCATCCGGCCTGGCAGCCTGCATCCCATCACGCAGATACAAACCGAGATTGAAGACCTGTTCACCTCGCTCGGCTTTGCGGTTCTCGATGGACCGGAGATGGAAACCGAAGAGCACAACTTCGATGCCCTGAATATCCCGCCGGCTCATCCTGCGCGCGACATGCAGGACACCTTCTGGCTCTCCGACGGCCACCTGTTGCGTACCCACACCTCGCCCGTTCAGGTGCGCGGCATGCGCCGTTTCGGTCCTCCCCTGCGCATGGTTGCTCCCGGCCGTGTCTTCCGCAACGAAGAGGTGGATGCCTCTCATGAGCACACCTTCTATCAGCTCGAAGGCATGATGATCGATCGCGAAGTCTCTGTCGCGAACCTTATCTACTTCATGAAGACCCTGCTCAGCGCCGTCTTCAAACGCGACGTCACCGTCCGCCTGCGGCCCGGCTACTTTCCGTTCGTCGAACCCGGCTTCGAGCTCGATATCCGCTGCCTCATCTGTGATGGCGTCGGCTGCGCGGTCTGTAAACATAGCGGATGGGTAGAACTACTACCCTGCGGCCTGGTTCACCCCAATGTCTTGCGCATGAGTGGCATCGATCCCGACCAGTGGGGCGGCTTCGCCTTTGGTCTTGGCCTCACACGCCTCGCTATGATGCGCTACGGAATCGATGACATTCGCCAGTTGCAGGGCGGCGACCTCCGCTTCCTCCAGCAGTTCTGATACCCGAGGCAAACTAAGTTGAAGTTCTCTTACCAATGGCTGACCGAGCTTGTGCCGGGTCTCGACACCCAGCCCGCTGACCTGCAGCGTCTCATCACCATGAAAACTGCCGAGTGCGAAGGCATCGAACCCGTCGGGGCGCACTTCGCAACTGTTGTCGCGGCGCGCGTCCTCACCGTCGATTTGCTTCCCAAAGGCAAGAACCGCTCCGTCCTTATCGAAGTCGCTGACGGTGCGCACAGACGTGTCGTTTGTGGCGCCCCCAACGTGCGCCCCGGCATTACAGCTCCTTGGGTCCCGCCCGGCACGGTACTCGATGGGCGCACCATCACAAACGCAGTCATCGAAGGGGTCGAGAGCGAGGGCATGCTCGCCAGCGCCGCCGAGCTAGGCATTGGCCGTGACCACAGTGGAATCCTCGAGCTCGATGGCATCGAGCCGGGTCAGCCGCTCCCGCACCTCGCGCCCGACTGGATCATCGAGATCGATAACAAGAGCCTCACTCATCGGCCCGATCTGTGGGGCCACTACGGCATGGCGCGTGAGGTCGCCGCCATCACGGCGCTTCATCTTCAAAACCCCGTTGACCTGCTGCTTCTGCCGCAGGCCGACCGCGTCATTGCCGTCGAAATTGCCGACTTCTCGCTCTGCCCTCGTTACAGCATGCTGTCGCTGGAGAACGTCAACGTCAGCGCCTCCCCGTTATGGTTGCAAGCCCGGCTCGAAAGCGTCGGCCTGAACTCCATCAACAACATCGTCGACGTCACCAACTTTGTACTCGCCGAACTGCCGCAACCCATGCACGCCTTCGATGCCGACAAGCTGCATGGCCGCACCATCTTCGTGCGCCAGGCCGTCGCGGGTGAACGTCTGGCCGCGTTGAACGGCGAAACCTATGATCTCCATCCGGCCGACCTGGTCATCGCGGACGCTGCCGGGCCCATCGCCCTCGCTGGAGTCATCGGCGGAGCCACCAGCGCCATCTCCAAAGACACCACCCGCATCGTTCTCGAAAGCGCCAACTTTCACGCCTCCAGCGTACGTCTGACCTCCGCCCGCCATCGCCTGCGAACCGACGCTTCCATGCGCTTCGAAAAGGCTCTCGATCCCGAGAATACGCTCCCGGGACTAGGCCGTGCAGCGGCTCTGCTCGCTCAGGTATGTCCCGGCATTCGCATTACTGGAGGCGTCACCGACGCCCGCCGAGAAGCCGCCGCGCTGCCCGCCATCCCGCTCTCCACTCACTTCGTTGCCCGTAAGCTCGGCGTCAACGTCACCGGGTCCCAGATCCGCGACATCCTCTCCGCCCTGGGCTTCAGTTTAGCCGAGAGTGCACCCGGAATTTTTACCGTCATCGTCCCCTCTTGGCGTGCCACCAAGGACATTTCTTTGAAGGACGACCTGGTCGAAGAGATCGGACGCATGATCGGCTATGGAGAAATTCCGCCCGTGCCGCCGCTCATCGCCGACACCCCACCCCCGGAAAACCCGATGCGCTCCTATCTGCGCCGCCTCCGGTTCCAGCTCGCGACCCAGGGCTTCCATGAGGTCTACAACTACTCCTTCCTCAAAGAAACCGACCTGAAACGCTTCTCGTTCCCGATCGAGGAGCACATCTCGGTTCGCAATCCCATCGCCTCTGAGCTCACCCATCTCCGGCGGTCTCTGATCCCGGGCCTCTTCAACAACGTCGTGAGCAACACCCGCCACTCGTCCGACTTCCGCCTGTTCGAGGTCGGCAGCGAACTTCACCCGGGCGGGGAAGTGCCTCACCTCGCGGCTGCTCTCTACAACGTGCATGCCAACGCCGAAGACTTCTTCGAACTCAAACGTGTTCTCGAGTACCTGTTCCCGCACGTACGCCTGCGCACCACCGCCGCGCTGCCCTACGAACACCCCACTCGCACCGCCGAAGCCGAATGGCGCGGGACCGTCATAGGACGCATCTTCGAAATCCATCCGTCACTGCTGCGTGCCGAAAGGATCGAAGGCCGGGCCATGTTCTTCGACGTCGATCTCCTGAAGGCGCTGGCGGTCCAGTCCACCCTGACCACCATGTACCAGCCGCTGCGCCGTTACCCGACCAGTGGCTTTGACCTCTCCGTCGTGACCGATCTCCACACGCCTGTCGCCGCCATCGAAGACGACCTGCGAGCCCTGTCCGGATCAAGCCTGGCCTCCCTCGACTTCGTCACCGAATACTCCGGCCCACCCTTCCCGGAAGGCCGTAAGAGCGTCTCCTATCACCTCGAAATCGGCTCCATGGAGCACACGCTCACCGCCGAAGAAGCGACCGACATTCGCAACACCATCATCGACGGCCTGCGTCAGCGTGCCTATGAACTGCGCGTCTGAACCGGGGCTCCCAAAAACATCGCCCGCACATCTTCCCACGAATCCACCCTGCGGAAGCGTGTCTCCCGGATGTTCTGCGGCGCGGTGAAAATAATTCCCTCGCCGCCGAATCTCGCCAGTTGCCGCACGTTATCGTCGATCAGGTAATCCGCCCTGATGATGCTCTTGTCCCCGCAGAACACAATGTGGCTGGTCGGGATAAACGGAAAGTGCTCCTGCAGCCATTCGAACTTCGCCGCAAACGAACACGGCACATCCATCGCCGCCGTCGCCACAAACACTTCATACTGCTCCGTCAGCTCCCGCACCACCTGCTGGCTACCCTCCATCAATGAAATGCTCGCGAAAAACTCTTCCTGCTGAAAGTAATTCCGCACATGCTCCCGGTGCTCACTCGCAATGACCTCCCAAAGCGACCGGCCGTGAAACTCTTCCGGACTCAGGTCCAGGTCAAAGTCGGTTTTATACCGGTTCAGACAGTGGCCCATGGTGTCGGCCATCACCTCGTCCATGTCGATTGCAATCCGCTTCATTCTCTTTAAGGCTAAACTGCCCGCTGCGATAATTACCGCTTGAGCAGCATTGTTCCCCTGCGCCCGGGTCTCGAAGCACACCCGTCGGGCGCATTATGGCTCCCCGACTCTAAGACCCTCGTAGTGGCCGACCTACACCTGGGGTATAGCTGGGCGCAACGAAGAAAAGGCGAACTTGGTCCCCTGGTGGACGAACAGACCCGCACCCGAATCCTCGCTGTCGTGAACGAACTTTCGCCCTCCCGCGTCGTCTTTTTGGGTGACATCGTCCACGCCCCGCGACCCTGTCCCGAGGAGCGGCAGTGGATCGAAGCGGTCTTGACTGAGATCAGCGTGCGCGCCGAACTCATCTCCGTCCGTGGGAACCATGACCGGAGTTTTTCCCACGAATTCGCTCATTTACCCGTCCGCATGCAGGAAAACTGGGCCCAGAACAGCATCTTGGCGATGCATGGCGATCGCCTTCCACCCAGTGGGACTAAACGGCAGGAAACCCTGATCCTCGGTCACCTCCACCCGTCCTTGACCATCCACGACGCCGCCGGAGCCGGACAACGTCTGCCAGTCTTCCTCGTAAACCAAGCCTGTATTGTGTTGCCGGCATTTTCACCCTTTGCGCGCGGCTACAATCTCGCCGACGGCCTGCCAGAGGATCTGCTCGCTCAGTTCGGCTCCGAAGACATCGAAGCTTACGCCGCCTCGCCGAAGCGCGTCGTCAAACTCGGATCCCTCCATTTACTACCGCGAACCAGCCTTTTTGATAGGCGGTAAAAACCCCTCTATAATTCCAGCGACGGATGCTGCCGGATCTCCAGACAACCCTTGCCGGTAGGCAAAACTTTTCCCGGATTCAAGCTGCAGGTCGGATCGAAGAGCGACTTAAACCGACGGATCATTTCGAGCGAATCTTCCGAGAACAATTCGCGCATCAGCTCCATCTTTTCCATCCCAACGCCATGCTCGCCAGTGATGGAACCGCCGACCGAAACGCAATACCGCAGAATCTCTTCGCCTGCTAATTGCGCCCGCTCCAACTCGCCTTCTTTGCGAGGATTAAACGGCAGAATCGGGTGCATATTGCCGTCCCCGGCGTGAAACACGTTGCTCACCGCGATCCCATGGCGCTTTCCGATCTCTTCGATCGCCCTCAGCGTCTGCGCGATCTTGGTGCGCGGCACAACTCCGTCCTGGACGTAGTACGTGGGACTTACCCTTCCAATAGCACCGAAGGCGTTCTTGCGTCCTTTCCAGAGCAGATTCCGCTCGGCATCGGACTGCGCCACTCTCACTTCGCGAGCCCCGCAAGCCCGGCAGACTTCGGCGATCTGGGTAGCCTGCTCTTCGACTGCTTCGGTCAGGCCTTCCACCTCAATAAGCAACACCGCCGCCGCGTCCAGCGGATAGCCCGCATGGGTGGCCGCTTCCACCATCCTCAGCATCGGTCCGTCCAGCATTTCAAGCGCGGCCGGAGTAATCCCCCGGCCCGTAAGCGCCCCAACCGTAGCACCCGCTTCATCCGCCGTACCGTAAACCGCCAGCATCGTCTTCACGGCCTCTGGCTGACGCAAAAGACGCACCGTAATCTTAGTCACTAGCGCCATGGTCCCTTCCGACCCGGTGAGCAGCCCGGTCAGGTCATAGCCAGGCAGATCGAGCTCTTTGCCACCGGCTTCAATGACTGATCCGTCCGGAAGAACCGCTTCCAGCCCCAGCACGTGGTTGGTAGTAACACCGTAAGCCAAAGTATGCGGTCCTCCGGCATTCTCCGCGACATTTCCGCCGATCGTGCAGGCTCGCTGACTTGACGGATCCGGTGCAAAGTAGTATCCGAATGGCTGAACAGCCGACGAGATATCCAGGTTGACGACGCCCGGCTGGACCACCGCTCGCTCATTCTCAATATCGATCTCGAGAATCTGATTCATGCGGGAAAACGCAATCACCACTCCCCCGGCACGCGCGATGGAGCCGCCGCTCAGCCCGGTACCCGCTCCTCGCCCAACGATTTTGAGCCCGTGCTGCCGGGCCAGCCTCACAATCGCCACCACATCTTCGGTCGTGCGCGGGAACGCAATCAGCTCGGGCAGCGATTTGTCGACCCCGCCGTCGTACTCGTACAGTTTCAGGTCAGTCGCGTGCGCCAGAATGGCGCTTTTGCCTAGCTGAGTTTCAAAGGCCGACAGAGTTTGTGGAGAAATCAGAGAAGGCCCTTTACGTACTGCGTCATACCCGCGTCTGTCCAATCCTCTTGTCCAATGAACTTCCTCAGCACTTTGCCGTCTTTGATGACATAGGTTTCCGGGTACTGGAAGGTGCCATATTGCGCACTGACTTCGGCGCGCGGATCGTGCACTGTCTCGAAAGAAACCGGGATCCGTTTCAGGAAGGTGCGGTATTTCGCGTCGTTCTTGTCGACGCTGACAGCCACTACCACCACCCCGGATTTGGCGAATTCACGCTGGAACTGATCGAGGGAGGGAATCTCCTGAACGCAAGGCTGGCACCAGCTTGCCCAGAAGTTCAGCACCAGCACTTTGCCGCCAAAGTCCGTTGGGCTAACGTGCTGCCCGTGATCCGTAACCACCGAGAACACGGGTGCCTTTCCGCCTTCTTTGGCGGTCGTGTCCCGAATGCTGTAGCCGATCAGCCAAAGAAAGGTGATACCCAGAATAACCAGAAGAGAGCGGAGCGCGTTAGTGAGGTTCACGGTTCAAACAACCCGTAAGTGCAATGAGAATAGGGCAATTCTCAGTATCTAACGGAATGGCCGTCGCATCCAAGGAAGTGCGAATGTTCATAACCCGAAAGGCTGAGTTTTCCGCCTCCCACGTCTGCCGCATTCCGGAACTCAGCGACGCCGAGAACCGATCTCTGTTCGCAGACGGCGCCAACCCTAACGGCCACGGGCACAATTACATCGTTGAAGTCACCGTCGAGGGTGAGCCGGACGAGGTAACCGGGATGGTGCTGGACCTGAAGGTGTTGAAAGACATCCTGGAGGAAGAAGTGGTCACTCCGATGGACCACCGGTTCCTCAACTACGAAGTTCCCCCTTTCGATCGTGTCATTCCGACTGCGGAGAACGTGGCGAGCGAGATCTGGCGACGACTGGAACCCAGACTGTCCTCTGCTTCCACAAGGCTTTCAAAGGTCAGGCTGTTCGAAACCGAGGATCTTTACGTCGATGTTCTCCGGGGAGATTTCGTTTGATCGAGTTGACCAGGCGCTACCGGTTCTCTGCCTCTCACCGGCTCCATGCGCCGGTCCTGAGCGCCGAGGAGAACGAAGAGTTGTATGGAAAGTGTAACCATCCGTTCGGCCATGGCCACGATTATCAGTTGGAGGTGACCGTTCGAGGACCGGTTGATCCTGGAACCGGCGTGTTGATTCCGCCTTCCGTTCTTGATGAACTCGTGGGGCAACACATATTGCGGCTTTTTGCTTCTAGGAACATCAATGTAGAAGTCCCGTACTTTGCAACCCTGGTTCCGACGACTGAAAACATAGTCAGCGTTATTACCGAGATTTTGCAGGGGGCGTGGCACGAATACATTAGCGATCGGGTGTCTCTCCGGCGAGTCTATGTACGAGAGACAGGACGGAACGGCTTTGAAATACTGATCGCCCAGAAGGCAAGTTTCTTGACCGACAAGGTCCTGGTTGACGCAGAAAGTGTTCACGCAGAAAGCATTCATGCAGAAGGCGAAGATGTCTAACGTAGCGCGCTCCGGCGCCAGAAAGCCGGCGTCCAAAAACAGATCCGGTTCCGCATTACCCAACCCAGTTCTGGAGTTTCCTCCCCCATCGACTGACGGCGCCATCGCCACCCATATGCGAGAGGTCTTGCGCGAGTTGGGAGAAGATACTGATCGGGAAGGCCTCTTGCGTACGCCGGAACGTGCCGAGAAGGCCCTGAAATTTCTCACCAGCGGCTACTCTGCTGACGTTGAGCAGATCGTCAATGGCGCGCTCTTCGACGTCGCGTACGACGAAGTGGTGATTGTGCGCGATATCGAGTTCTTCAGTACGTGTGAGCACCACATGCTGCCGTTCTTCGGCAAGATGCATGTCGCGTACCTTCCCGGAAGTAAAGTCATCGGACTGAGTAAAATTCCCCGGATTGTGGACGTCTTCGCGCGCAGGCTCCAGATCCAGGAGCGACTCACGCAGCAAGTAGCTGAGACCTTACAGGATCTGCTCAAGCCTCGCGGCGTGGCGGTCATCTGCGAGGCCCGTCATTTCTGCATGATGATGCGCGGCGTAGAGAAACAGCACTCGGGGGCGATTACCAGCGCCATGCTCGGCGCTTTCCGGAACAACAAAGAGACTCGCAACGAACTGTTGGCGCTAATCGGCCAGCGGGCACGCTCCATCTAGTCTTCTGGCCGGTCCGATTCGGGCTGCTACGCGTGCTAGCATCGGGTCATGGCCGACCAGAGCCGCCTTTTTGAGGCAGGTCCCGACCCTTTTGGACGCATGTGGAAGGTCCAGTTCCGCTGGCTTCAAACGGCTATTTCCATCCGCCATGCGGATACGGTAGACGTCAAGTTTTTGATCACCCCAGACGGCGGCGAATCGGAGGAGAAGGTAGTCGCTTTGCCTCACGCCTCGATGCTGGCAGTGTGCGAGGCGCACGGTCATCGACTGAGTGACTCATTGTGCATGCGGATTGCGGCAGCCCACCTCAAACAGATGATCGAGACCTCGG
>CBAAAA010000121.1:0-10851 GCA_964658695.1 uncultured Solirubrobacteraceae bacterium
ATAGTCGTCAGCCCACAGCGACGCATTTCCGACGATCAGGCAAAAAGCGATGAACGCGGGGCGAGATGGCCAGCGCTTGAACAATACTAACTACTCCTTGAAGAAGTAGAGCATAGTTGACGGACGCGAGACGCGTCAACGGGAGGAGTAAGTGGACACATCAGACAAATGGAACGCCTTGGCTCGGCATGTATTATTTACTCCCATTCACATGTGTCGGAATCTTTTTCGTATTCTCAGATTTTTCTTAGGCAATTATTAGTGATGTAAGTTGCTGAGTGTTGGTAGGCGTGTGTTTCAATTTGGGATTTCTATTTGGAACGGATCGTGCATCTCTTTTGAGGTCCAAGGGAGGCCGAAACGAAACATGTCTACGGGTGTAGCTAGATCCAAAAAAGAGAGCGTTGATGAGGGGGCTGTTTCCCGACGCATCTCAGACCATTTGAATAAGTGTCTGCAATGCCTAACGGCACTGGCCCGGCAACGGGAGAGTCTGGCGCGTTCCGGGTGTGCGGAATGCCAGGATTTGTTAGCGGAAGCAGGGTTTAGTCAGTCGCCCTTGCGTTCACTGCATTTTTCGCCAGAGATGATAGAAGAGCATTTCTTCGGCCGGTTGAACGAGTGCGAGTTACGGATATTCAATCTTCACGCAGCAAATTGCAGCACATGTGCCGCCATGCTGCACAATGAGCGGATGTTTCTGTTCGCGCTGGAAGGAGTGCTCGCCAGCAACGTGCATCTCGATCGCAATCGCGATGGAGCTCTTTTCGTTACCGCGGCATAAGTTAGCAATTCGTTAAAAGAGTGTTAGTTTATACAAACGACTGGTTTTTGATTTTGAGTGTGGAGGGGTGTAGGAAATGTTTAGAACAGTAGTGGCGATGATCCTGGGAGCCAGTCTGGCGGGCGCGACTACGACGTTTTACACAGACGCGGCGTCGTGGGAAGCAGCGATGCGGCAGGAGCAGCCTGATGCAACCATTCTTTCCGGCTTTAGCCAGCTTACGGTCGACTCGGTGTCTGGCCCTGAGGGCACATATCCGGGCTTCGTTTCGATACACGACGGAGTACTGTCGTCAGAAGTCGGAAGCCCATACTTCGCCAGCACTCACTTCAGTCTTGATGGAAAGCGGCTGTATGGATTCTTCGCGGACTGGGCGATTCCCAACACTGAGGCGGGGCTGGATATCTGGCTAAGTGGGAATGGCGCCGGGCGTCCGGCTCTCACTCCTAATTCGCCGGACCCGGTATGGGGTGGCTATCTTGCTTATAGCGGCGGCTGGGGATTTGTGACGGATCAGGCCTTTGACAGTGTCGTGCTCGGCGCCAATTCCGGGGAAGTCAGTTTCCATATGAGCAACTTTGAGTTCGATCCCAGCGGATTGACGGGAGTGGTTCCGGAGCCGGTGGCGTGGGGGTTAACGGGTCTCGGACTAGTGGGTCCGGGATTGATGATGGCTGCATGCGCCGGATTCCAGACTCGTGCGGGATCGCGGGTTCACGCACAGGTGAGGTCGAATTGAGCTGCCTGGCGGATGGTGACTTCATGGAAAGCTCCTCCTATTCCCGGCTTCAGATCATCCTGGACGATTACGAATCCGGAAGAATGTCCGATGTCGAACTCGATCTCCGGCTGGAGACCTTATCGCCAGAGCAACTCGGGTGGATCGCTCGTGAGTCGATCAGACGATCGAGCGATCCGACTCGCCGACAAGGAAAAGGCGTTAAGAAATTCTGGCAGGTGGGGTTCTTCTGACAAATCGCGCAAACGGTCGCGGGAGGGAGCGCGCCCTTTGCGCTTTTTGAGGAACTGATTACTGCGCGAGAGGGGCGAGGGGGACGCGCTTCCCGACAACGGTATCGTAGGCTCCGAGATCGGCGGAGACTCTTCCGGAGTAAAGTTGGAACCAGGTCTTCCCTTCCCGGAGTAGATTGGTGACCGAGGAGTAATCCATAACGGGCAGATCGATGGTCACGTGCTCATTGCGGTTGGACAAGTTGATGATGACCAGGATTTCTTCCCCGCCTTTTTTGCGGAGAAAGCTCAGGACGCTGTTGGGCTCACTGTTGTCGATCCAGATAAGGTCGCCGCCGGTAAGGGCGGGAGAGTTCCTTCGCATGGCGAACAGTTTCTTGTAATCAGCCAAGGCCTTCTCCGGCTGCCCGTTGCCGTTGGCGTCTGAGCTGCGTGGCCACTGGATAGGATCGGGCTCAATCCAGTGGGTGGGCTGCGGATCATCGATTTCCTGCCCGTTGTAGAGAATGGAATGCCATCGAGAGTGAAGTTCAGCGTGGAGGCAGCAAACGCGGCTTTCTCACCGAACTGCAGGACGGCGCGCTGCCAATCGTGGTTATCGCTGAAGTGGAGAATGCGTGCGCCGCGCGGCATGGCGGCTTTGGTCTGTTCCCAATTTTCGCGGTATTTGATGGCCGGTTCTCCGTCGCGAATGATGGACCGGAGGGTCAGGTAGCCCTGGAAGTTGTAGTTGATGTCGAAGGCGTTTAACTGGTCGTCGGGCCGATCGGATTCGGAGAGCAGGATGACGTCCCGGTTTACTTTGTCGAGCGCGTGACGAGCCTCTTCCCAGAAATCGACGGGAACACCTGCGCCCACGTCACAGCGGAAGCCGTCGACCTGGAAATCGCGGACCCAGTGAACGAGGCTATCGACCAGATACTTGCGGGTTTTGGGGTTGTGGAAATCAGGCAGCGGCTGCGGCCAGAAGCCCCGCGCGACTTCGCCTTTGGCGGTGTGAACCAGCGCGCCCGGATCCTGCATGAGGACGCCGTCGGGTGAAGTGTGATAGTACACGATATCGAGCATGACTTTGAGGCCGAGCTGATGTGCTGCAGTGACGAAGTCGCGCAGATCGGCTTCAGTGCCGTATTGACGATCGACAGCGTTGTAGTCGGAGATGTTGTAAGGCGAGGTGTAGGGTTTGCGGAGTGTTTGGCGATGGGACCCAGATAGACGACCGAGGCGCCAAGGTCGTGAATGTGATTGAGGCCGGGAATGGCGCCTTTCAACGTACCCTCTTTACTGAAGGCATTGGGCCAGAGTTCATATATGGTGATCTGGTTGAGCCACTCCGGCACGGGGCGAGCTGGGCGCGACCCGAAGGCGAGGTTCTGAGCTGAGCTTGGTGGGATGAGCAGCAGAGAGCAGGCGAGGAGGATGGTGGTTGCCGATCGTTTCATGGGTCGCCCTCTTCTGAGGAACTCGCGCAAAACGGTCATGGGATTCAGCACACCGCCCGATGAATCAGCGAGTTTCTTTGCTGTCTGGCGGCCTGTATCCACGCCCTTTGCGCTTCTTTAGGAACTCGCAAAACGGGCGCGGCGACAGGCGTGCCACCCAAAGGGCAGGCGAGTTCGTTCCCCGTTTGGCGGCACGCAGCCGTGCCCTTTGCGGTTCTGTTGAGCATACAGGGTGGCCGTGAGAGGATCGGAAGCGATGCCTAGAACGATAGTTGCAATCACTGGCGCCTCGAGCGGGATCGGGGAGACATTTGCGCGGCGGCTGGGACGGGAGCACGACTTGCTTCTGATTGCGAGGCGCAAGGACCGCCTGGAGGCTTTGGCGCGGGAACTTGAGGCCGGCGGCGAGACCCGGGTGGAGGCGATGCAGGCGGATCTGACGCTGGAGCAGGATTTGGCGCGGGTGGCGGACCGGCTCGCAGGGGAGCCGAATCTGGGGTTGCTGGTGAATAATGCGGGGTTTGGCACGCTGGGATTATTTTGGGAAGCGGACCTGAAGCAGCAGGAAGCCATGCACAAGCTGCATGTCATGGCGACGGTGCGGCTGAGCCATGCGGTGCTTGGGAACATGGTGGCGCGAAATTTCGGAGCGATCATCAATGTGGCGTCAGTCTCGGCGTTTGTCCGGATCCCGAAGACGGTCAGCTATGCGGCGACGAAAAGCTGGATGACGACGTTTACCGAAGGCCTGTATGTGGAACTGCGGAGTGTGGGGTCGCGGGTGATGGTGCAGGCGCTGTGCCCGGGGTTCACCTACTCCGAGTTCCACGAGGCAATGGGCATCGAACGGGAGGCGAAAGCGCCGAAAGCGCTCTGGATGACGTCGGAAGAGGTGGTGGATGCGTCGCTTGATGGTCTGCGGAGACGCAAACTGTTCGTGGTTCCGGGATGGCGCTACCAACTGCTGACCGCGGTGCTGAGTAAGCTTCCGGTGGCGCTGCGGTTGTTCGTTGAGCGGCAGGCAGGACGCAACAGAGAACGGGCGGCGCTGCCGAAAGAGTCCGAACAGAAAAAGCTGGGGAGCGAGTGACGAGACGACGCTGGCGGGTAGCGGTTCTGCTCGGGATCGGCGTGCTGGTGAACTATCTGGACCGGGTGAATCTTTCAGTTTCGAAAGACGCTCTGTTCCGGGAGTTCGGGGTGAGCACATTCATGTTCGGGCTGCTGTCGAGTGCGTTCAACTGGACCTACGCCGCTTTGCAGTTGCCGATGGGCGTGTTGCTGGATCGATTTGGTGTGGCGCTGGTGGGGCGGGCGGGAGCACTTCTCTGGGCGATCGCTTCTTTCGGGTCGGCCCTCTCACCGGGAATCGGGAGCTTCTTTGGGAGCCGGTTGCTGCTCGGAGTGGGAGAAGCGCCAACTTTCCCGGCAAATGCCAAAGCCATCGGGTACTGGTTCCCGCGTTCGGAACGGAGTCTTGCCACGTCGCTCTTCGATGGCGCAGCGAAGTTTGGACCGGCGGTGGGAGTGATTCTGGTCGGAGCGATTTCTTCTCGTTATGGCTGGCGTTGGAGCTTTGCCGCTACCGGGTTGATCAGCTTTGTGTTCTTCGTGGCGTTCTGGATCATCTATCGCGACCCGAGGGATGATGCGCAGCTGGGTGAGCAGGAGCGCTCCTATATAGAGGCTGGTGGAGCGCAGAAGAACGATGGAAAAGGGATGATGGGCGGTGCGCCGCTCGGCTATTTATTGAGGCAACGCAAGGTGCTAGGACTGGTGCTGGGCTTTTTTGCTTACAACTATTGCTTTTACCTGATGCTGTACTGGCTGCCGAGTTATTTCGGAAGCCTGAAGCTGGACATCTTCCATTCGGCGGTATACACGAGCATTCCGTGGCTGTTCGCGACGGCGACCGACATTCTCATTGGCGGAGTACTGGTGGATTCGCTGATCAAACGGGGGCGATCGGAGACGGTGGTGCGACAGACCGTGTTGATCACAGGAACTATTTTCGGTCTGGCGCTGGCGGGCGCGATGTGGACACGGGATCCGCGGGTGGCGGTGTTCTGGATCAGTGTTGCGCTGGGCGGGTTGTCGGCAGCGGCTCCGGTGGGATGGTCGATCCCGGGATTGATCGCGCCTAGAAACAGTGTGGGTAAGGTGGGAAGCATCCTGAATACAGGGAATCAGACAGCGGGGATCCTGGCTCCGATCGTGACTGGCTATCTGGCGGGGCCGAACAACTCGTTCGGAGCGGCGTTTGCGATTGCTGCGGCGCTGCTGGTAGCCGGAGTGTTGAGTTACGTGCTGCTGCTGGGGAGGATTGAACAGGTTTCAGAGCCGCCGCGGCAGAACACGGATTCGACGATGCCGGCCGCACGAGTGACGCCTCCGGCATCCTGAATCGAGCGTTGAACCTTGTGTGCCTGGATGGAATACATCGGATTATGCAGCACGTCGGCAATAGCCTCGCGGAGCATCGGGACCTTTAACCCGCGGAAAGGAACAATCCGTCCGGAGCCGGTCCATCGGATGCGGCTGGCGATCGCCGGCTGTTCGTAGGTAATCGGGACCGCGACCATCGGGACGCCATGCGAGAGGGAATCGAGAACAGTGTTCAGGCCGGCATGAGTGAGGGTGAGACGCGCGTGGGCCAAGACCTCGAGTTGAGGAGCGTAGCCGACTACCAGCGGGTTGCCGGGTAGTGAGGCGGCGGTTTGGGAGTCCAGACCTCCGCCATGGGTGATGACGAGCTGGCATTCGAGGGTCTGACAGGCCTCCGCAAAGTGGCGGAAAAGGCGCTCTTTCCCGTTCTGTAGCGTTCCGAGAGAGGCGTAGATCAGGGGACGCCCGTCCAGTTTCTCCCAGGGGAACGAGATCGGGCGCAAACTGGGCGCACGTAGGGGACCGACGTAATGAAAACCGGGGCTCAGGCGCTTGCGGGGGAAATCGAAGGCTGAAGGCTGCTGGCTGAGTTGCGCCAGGCGAGAGAAGGAGTCTTCGGGCCGGAGATGAGGCGGCAGATTCCAGCGTTGCCGGTGGGAGGCAACGACGGAGCGAACGCCGCGCAGGATCCAGTCGGAAAGACCGTAGCCGAATCGATTACGGAGCCGTGCCAAGGGCGTTTCGCTGAAACTCCAGTCGCTGAAGGGCGGAGGCACGTTGTCTTCCCGATTCAAGGCCAGTGCATTACAGACAGTGACAAACGGCAATCCGAGATGGTCGGCAAGAGTGGCTCCGGCTGGTTCGGTCTGGTCTACCAGAAGAGCGTCGACGCCGTGACTGCGGAGTGCCGCCGGGCCGTCGCGCAGAAGCATCTCGGTGGTCTTGCGCACCTCGCCGATGGTGAAACGGAGCGCGGCAAAGCCATCGAGCCGGCCGAGCGTTGCCAGCGATTTGGGCAGAGTTCCGGAGGGATGAGAAGTTTCGCCGACGGGAGCGAACTCAAGGCCTTCCGATTCGGCGCGGGGTGCGAGATCCTGCATATGGACCAACGTGACGCGGTGCCCGCGGGCGATCAGTGTTCTGCCAAGGGCTCCAAAAGGATGCAGGTGTCCGGAGACCGGCGGGCTGACGATGCCAAAGTGCATCGATACCGGAGCGGTTACCTGCCCGCGCCTTTACGAAGGAGCTCCCGAAGCGAGTGCTGGAGACTGGGGCTGGTCATCTTCGAGTAGCCGGCGGACACGAGAACGTGCGACATGATCCGGCGGTAGGCTTCGGCCAGATTGTGATAGGGGATACCGGGGAAATAGTGGTGCAGGGCGTGGTAGCGGAGGCCAACAGGCGCCCAGAGTTCGGTGTAAAAAGCTCCAGGGGTGTCGATGGAGTCGAGAAGCTGGCCAACCCGATCCATGGGTTCGCCTTCGCTCTCATAGGCATGCGCGCCGAGGGTGCGAAGGGTGTTGATGAAACTGATGAGCGAGTCGACGGCCAGCCAGACCAAAAAGATGCGCCACGGAATCGAGCCGGCAGTGGCAGCGGCAATGGAAATAGCCCAGATAAACCAGGTGATGGCGGAATCTCGCCGAACTTTGGCCAGCAGCTCTGGGGTGTACTCACGGCGGTACTGAAGGTTCATCGTCAGGGAGGAGCCGTAAACAATCAGCATTTTCTCGAAACGCGGGACGAGAAGGCCGATCGGGGTCAGCACAAGAAACCGAAGTAACAGGACGAGCGGGATGAAAAAGCTTTCCAGTGCAAAGACCGTGGTCATTCGCCGCGACTGCGCAAACGGCATGTACTCCGGATCCTGCGCGGTTCCGTAGATGCTAATGCGGTGATGGCTTTGATGAACGCCGACGTAGACGAAGGACGGCATCAAAAGCGGAAAGCCCACCAGCCAGTTCCAGGCGGATTCAAAGTGGGGGAGCGCGCGTGCGCTCTGATGAGTAATCTCGTGCATGAAGCACAAAGCACGATAGAGGGTGCACACCGACAGGGCAACTGCCGCCAGCATCCAAGGCGAAAACGGCTTCAGAACGACAGCGGCGGCGAACGATGCCCAGCCGATGACACAGGTTGCAACCAGGTCGGCCCAGAAAATTCGGCGGTCAGCCCGATGAAGATCGCGGACCAAGCTCTTGATGGTGGCATCCTCGAGGGAGACTGGTGCTTCGGTCGAAGCTGGAAGCGGGCTGATGGTTGCTGTCGAACTCATGAGTCAGGCGGGCGATTTCATCTTGAAGCTTATAGGTGCATTTGAAACGGGAATCCTCAGCAAGAAGCTGTGGAGAGAGAGAGGTCAGTTTAATGAACTTTCATTAAAGCACAATTCACGACGTAAGTGAATAGGGATTAAGAATTTCTTACTGTACTAGAACCGACAGAATTACCTGAGACTTGGGAGCGGGTACTGGAATGGAATTTCTCAAGGTCGGAGTAGATGTCCACTGGCTTTGCGGCACGATACTGGTGCCTGCCGCCTGGCGACATTTGCCCCAAAACTGGACAACACTGTCCGGAACCAAGGCGGTAGAGGAACGTACCGTGAACCTGAGAAGCCGGTTAATGGCCGCAGTCCCTTCGTAGCAGGTAGTGTTCAGGTAGGCCCGTGCGGAGGCGAAAGAACGGAACTGCTGACGCTGGATCTCATTGTCTATTTCGTCGAGAATGCGCTGCTCCTGTTCCTCGGTCATGAAGTCGTCGAGAAGTAGCACTCCGGGATCAAAGTCAGGCGGTTCTGGTAGTTGCGGGTTCATCACGATCGTAACTATAAACTTTCCTCCCGAAGGGCGGCAGCAACTGACGATGCCACTTTCGGTACAGTTTTTTCCGATAAGAAAGACCTGAGTCTTCTCAATAACTCTCAGAGAACTACAAATTACCGCCTCGGAGATGCGTGTTTCAAGCATCTGTACGGGCTCTTCGCGAGACCGCGAGAACCCATCCTCCGACCAACGGAGTAGAAACTGATCCGATTCGTCAAGAGAACAACTAATGGCGGACATTATGAGAATTTCCTTACCTCTATCCCACGGTGTTCTTTATTGTGGGATCGCAGCGACGCAAAGATCAATCCTCATTTGGAAAAAATATTTACCGACAGGGAATTTCCTGGCTGAGTAAATTTTGCTTGCTTTCTTATACCGCTTCGATACTACAATGATGAAAACTAGTTCATCTCGCCGCAAGGATATGTGAATCGTCTTGGCAGACGGTAAACGCAGTCCGATTGTGACCTTCCAGTGTGCTAGTGAGTTGACCTGAATCTTTGGAGAAAGACCGCAAACTGCTCATGCGACAGAATTATCGATTCCAGCTTCTTGCCCCTCCCCAAACTTCCGTTACCAACACGTTCGGCCGGTCCCGAACCAGCGGGCAACTACATGGCCATTATTTATCGGCGATGCAAAGGCTCCGGGCACGGGTGTATTTGAAAGACGGCGCGATCCAAACGTGCGAGATCGACGATCAAGGTCGTTTCCACATGCAGGGAGACGAGCAGGGCTGGCATTTGTTGTTGGTAGATGGAGACCGGGATGTGATTGGCTGTGCTCGCTACCTGGTGCATCCGAACACGGTTTCCTTTCACAAGCTGCGCGTGAGTCATTCGGCGCTGGCAAATCATCCGGTCTGGGGCGCAAAGGTTCGGGAAGCGGTCGAGGCGGATTTGAATTTGGCGCGGGACAAAGGCTTTGCCTACGTCGAGATTGGCGGCTGGGCTTTGACGGAAGAGTGGCGGGGCACGCGCGCGGCGCTGGAAATTCTGGTTGGTTCGTATGCGCTGGCCCACCTATGGGGCGGCTGCCTGGGCTCCTGCACCGCTACGGTGCGGCACGGTTCCTCGTCGATGCTACGCCGGATTGGCGGTTCGCCGCTGCAGACCCGGGGCGAAGAGCTTCCGGCTTACGACGATCCGCAGTACGGATGCCAGATGGAGCTGTTGCGGTTTGACTGCCGCAATCCCGGTCAGCGGTTCCAGCCGTTGATCAGCCAGCTCAAGGCGAAAATGGCCGACGCAGTGGCGATAACCCCGGCCCCTGCGGCAGAGGAATGGAGCAAGGTACCGCAGGAACTGGGACGGCTCAACCTGCTGCGTATGGCTCCGCTGTATTCTTAGCTTCGGAGGGTGTTTTCTCTTCAGTGCCTGCAGCAGAGGTGGCGGAGGCCGCGCTTGATGAGTGGCGCCGAGTCTTCGGCGATCAACATGTGATTTCTGACGCTTTGGCGAGGAAGCGGGCGGAGACAGCGACATTCGAAACGACCCAGCGGATTCCGGCAATTTTGCGGCCGGGCAGCGTGGAGCAGGTTCAAGAATGTCTGCGAATCGCCAACACTCATGGCGTTGCGGTTTATCCCGTTAGCAGCGGTAAGAACTGGGGCTACGGATCTCGGGTTCCTCCGGTAGATGGTTGTGCCCTTCTCGACCTCGGGCGGCTGGATCGAATTCTCGAGCTCAACGAGCAGCTCGGCTACGTGACGGTGGAACCAGGAGTGACGCAGCGTCAACTTTTCCGGCATTTACAAGAAAGCGGATCCCGATTATGGCTGGATGCGACGGGATCCAGTCCGGATTGCAGCCTGATCGGCAATGCGATGGAGCGCGGCTTTGGCCACACTCCCTATGGAGACCATTTTGCGCACGTTTGCGGGTTGCAGGTGGTGCTGCCGTCGGGCGAGGTGATCGAAACAGGCTTCGCGCAATTTCGCGGATGTAAAACGGCCTCAGTGGGGCGTTGGGGACTAGGGCCGAGCCTCGACGGATTGTTTTCGCAGTCGAATTTCGGGGTCGTGACGCGCATGACGATCCACCTGATGCCAGCGCCAGAACGGTTCGAAGCCTTTTTCTTCCGGCTGGAGAGTGCTGACGGGCTTCCGGCCATGATCGACGCGCTTCGCGATCTGCGATTAAAGGAAATTCTGCGCAGTTCGATCCATATTGCGAACGATTACAAGGTTCTGGGCGGGATTCAGCAGTATCCGTGGGAGAAAACGGGGGGAGCGACGCCGCTGCGGCCGGAATGGATGGCTGCGGTACGGAAGGAGCTGACGATCGGCTATTGGAACGTCTCCGGGGGCCTGTATGGGACGTCGGCCATGGTTTCCGATGCGAAACGGCAGTTGCGGAAGGCTTTAGGTAGTGTCCCGGGGAAGCTGCTTTTTGTGAGCGAGAAGAAGCTGGAGGTGGCCGGCAAATTCTTGAAGCCGTTC
>CBAAAA010000122.1:0-10781 GCA_964658695.1 uncultured Solirubrobacteraceae bacterium
TCTCCCATCCTCTTGCAAAACTCCCGCCAGCTTCGATCAAGCGATCGAAGCAGGACCGTCCGCTGCAATTTACGACGCGCTCGGCGCCTGGTTCGCCGAACGAAATAATATGGTTTGTGCGCTGGCGGCATTTCAGGTCGCGGTGCGCGTAGAACCCGCGTCCCCGGAAGCTCACTTCAACTACGGTGTAGCCCTGATTCAAACCGGGAAACTTCCGCAAGCGGCGGAACAACTTCGCGCCGCGCTGAGACTAAAGCCGGACTTGACTCAAGCCCACGCGGCCCTGGGTTCTGTGCTCCTCGACCAAAGTAGAGCGCCGGCAGCCGAACAAGAGTTCCGCGAGATGCTAAACAGCGATCCCAAGTCGGTTTTCGCGCTGGACCACCTGGCGCAAGCCCTGTCAGCGCAGCGCCGCTATGATGCTGCCATCCGCTACTGGCATCAGGCTCTGGAAATGCAGCCCAACTCGCCGGAAATGAAGCTGTCTCTTGCCACCGCCACTTATGAGGATGCCGTCGCGAAAGAACAGATGGGCATCGCTGGAGCCCACGATACGGGCGTCAAAGCGGCGATCGGGCAGCTCTCGGACTTGACCCAAAGCCACCCCGAGATGAAAGCCGCGCACTTCACGTTGGGGAACATCTTTGCTCGAGAGGCGCGCTTCCGTGAAGCTGCGGACGAGTATGCCGCCGCCGTCAAGCTCGATGCCACGGATACCGATGCCCTGCTGGCGGAGGTCAAGGCTCTCGACACGGTATCTGCTTACCAGGAAGCGCTCACTCCTGCGCAAGACTACGTGCGCCGGAAGCCTTCGGATGCGGAAGGGCATCTGCTATTGGGCGCGGTGTACCGTGGACTCGGTGAATACGCGAAGGCGGAACCGGAGTTGGCGCGCGCCGTGGCAGGCAACCCGAAAGACTTCCAGTCGCAATACCAACTTGGATTCGTGCAGGCCCGACTGGAACGGCCGCAAGAGGCCTTGGTCCACTTGAAAAAGGCAGTGCAACTGAAGCCCGACGACAGTTCCGCTCAATTTCAACTTTCGGCCGTCCTCCGGACGCTTGGCGACGCGCAACAGGCCCTCGGCGTCACAGCGGAATTCAAGAGAACAAAGGAACAGGAATTCAAAGTCAGTCAACTGGCGGCCCAGGGCAACAAGGCCAATCAATATCTGCAGTCCGGGCATCCCGATCAAGCTGCTGGCGTTTACCGGGAGATGTTACAACTGGAGCCGAACAACGCGCATACCGAGTACAACCTTGCGCTCGCTCTCGAGGCGGCAACCGATCCCAAAGGTGCTCTGCAGGCGCTTCAAAAGGCCGCCGAACTGGACCCGAAGATGGCCCTTGCCCGCGCTGAACTGGGCCGAATGTACTTGGCGCAAGGCGAGACAAATGCAGCGAAGAAGAACCTGGAGGAAGCCATTGCGCTCGATCCCCAGCTTGTCTCGGCATTGGGAAATCTTGGAGTAATTTGTGCGCGCGAAGGCAACATCGGCGAAGCGGAGAAACTGCTGCGTCAATCAATCGAAGACGACGCCAAGTACACGCAAGGGCATCTGAACCTCGGTTTGATCCTCGCGCAACAACAGCGCTACGCGGATGCCGAGTTGGAACTGAAGCAGGCTCTGGACCTTGCGCCTGATGACATGCGCACGCTTTCCGCTCTAGGCAAGGTGAAGTGCCGCATGGGCAAGAGTCAGGAGGGGATTGGGCTTCTCGAAAAGGTAGCCGCTCTAGAGCCAAACTCTGCCGCCGCCCATCTGGACCTGGCGATTGCGCAGGCAGACGGGTACGACTTAAAACACGCTCTGGAGGAAGCCGGCCTGGCTGTAAAACTTGCTCCCAATGCCGCCGCCACACATTTCAACCGCGGGGCGCTGCTGTTCGACCTTGGCCGTGCAAGCGAGGCCCGGACGGAATTTGACTCCGCCATTCGCCTGTCTCCCGATTCGTCGCAACCTCACTATTATCGGGCGCTCATTGCAAAACAGGCGGGAGACTATGCATCCGCGGTCGATGATCTGCTGATCGTCGTGAGGGGTGACAGTCGCAACGCGATAGCCTGGCAGCTCTTAGGACAATGCCTCGAATCCGAGTCGAAGCACGCCGAAGCGATCGACGCGTGGAAGCAGGCTTTGTCCATCAATCCGCGCGATACGCAAGCCCTATGGAATATGGGGCGAGCATTGAAGCAAAGCAATCCCGCCGAAAGCGCGCGTCTTCTGCAACGCTTCGATGACCTCCAGCGCGGAAATAAACTCCTGGACCGTGCCAGCACGTTGAATAACGACGCGGTCTCCGCGATGCAGCAAGGCGATTGGGATTCCGCCATGGCCAAGTTGAACGAGGCGCTGCAATTGTGCGGAAATTGCGCCGCCAGCCGCGACCTTCACAAGAACCTCGGCCTTGTTTACTGCCACGCAGGTGAGATCGATCGCGGTGAGCGGGAGTTGCGCGTCGCCAACGCATCAAAGCCTGGCGATCCCGACGTCGAAAAAGCATTGACCCTGATTGCCCAAACACGCAGCCGGCAAGCGCAAGCAGTGCAACAGGTTCATTAGTGCGGCACTGCTCTCTGGCGCTGGGAGCGCTGGCTCTTTCGGTATTCGCATTCGTCGCCGCCAAAGCACTGCCCCAATCCGCTTCCACAGGCGCAGTGGATCAGCCGGTGCGTCCACTCCCTCCAGGCATGAAGCCGCCGTCCGTAGACTTCCGTGATATCGCCACCGAGGCTGGACTGACGGCCATCACGGTTTCAGGCGATCTTGAGCAGACATACGTGGTGGAGAACACCGGCTCGGGCATTGCCATCTTCGACTACGACAATGACGGATTGCCGGATATCTTTTTGGTTCAGGGAGACCGGCTGAAGCCGAGTGAGCCCCCCTTGACGCCGCACCTCTACCACAACCTGGGCGGTTTGCACTTTGAGGACATCACCCTGAAAGCTGGCATCGGCCATACCGGATGGGGCCAGGGCGTGTGTGCCGGCGATATCGACAATGACGGCTACGTCGATCTCTTCATCGGCCAGTGGGGCCATAATGTCTTCCTCCACAACATGCGGAACGGCGCCTTCCGTGACGAAACAAAAGAGCGTGGATTGGATAGTTCCGGGTCACGCTGGAGCACGGGCTGCGCTTTCCTCGACTATGATCGCGACGGGCATCTCGATCTGGCAGTGGCAAACTACATTGACTTCAACGCGCAGGAAACGCCGCGCCCGCGTGAGACTAGCGGTTGCAATTGGAAGGGCATCCCCGTGCCGTGCGGTCCGCGTGGACTTAAAGGCGAGAGCATGACTCTCTTTCATAACGACGGCCACGGCCATTTTGCCGACGTCAGCAAGCAGGCGGGCGTCGATACTCCGCGCGAGTACTACGGTTTCACGGTCCTGACGGGCGACTTCGATAACGACGGATGGCCAGACTTCTATGTGACCTGTGATTCCACCGCGAGCTTATTCTTCCGCAACAAGCACAATGGAACATTTGAGGAAACCGGTGTCAGCAGCGGGTTGGCCTATAACGAGGACGGTCGCGAACAGGCGGGCATGGGAGTCACTGCGGGCGACTACGACCATGACGGCCGTCTCGACATTTTTAAGACGAACTTTTCGAGCGACACCAACACTCTGTATCGCAACAATGGCGACGGCACCTTCACAGACGTGACCAGCAAAGCCGGGCTCGGCACTCACACACAGGACGTCAAATGGGGTACAGCGTTCATTGACGCTGACAACGACGGCTGGAAAGATCTATTCATCGCGTCGGGACACGTTTACCCGTTCGTTGAAAAATACGGCATAGGCGAGACATTCAAACAGCCCCGGCAGTTCTTCTGGAATCGTCACGATGGTCAATTCTTCGACATGTCGGGAAGCGCCGGCTCAGGTATAACAGCGAAGCACTCTTCGCGTGGCATCGCGGTGGGAGATTTCGATAACGATGGATCTCCTGAAATTGTTGTGGTGAACTTGTTCGAGGCGCCGTCACTTCTGAAGAACTTTGGCAATAAAGGAAACTCGCTGCTGGTACGCGCCATAACCACTGCTGGCCGTGACGCCATCGGCGCGCGCATTACCGTGACATCAGCGCTGGGCGCACAGGTGGATGAGGTTCGGAGCGGCGGCTTTCAAATATCGCAAGGTGATTTCCGTGTTCATTTTGGATTAGCGCAAGATACCAAGGCGGCGGTCAGCATTCGCTGGCCACAGGGGCGTGTCGAAACGCTGCCGAGTGTCGACGCGAATCAATGGATCGTAGTGCAGGAAGGAAAGGGTCTCGTGGAACGCCATAGCTTTTCGCATCCCGCGAGCGGATCCGCCACCAAATAGAAGACATCAGTTGGATACCAAGCAGGAGTTCAACCGACGAACACCGGCTTGATGTGCCGGTCGTACAAATTTTGGGTAACATTCTTCGCGACCACTTCCCTGTTGGCGGCGAGAAGGTCGATGTAGCGGGAGCCCATCTTCGCTGCTACCTTAAACGCAACGTGGAGAAGTTGGCGAAAGTTGCTGTTATACAGCGGGTTACTCTGGTCGTGGCGTAACGTGCCAACGTATTGGTCTGATGACCAGTACTCGACTTCGTCAGGGCTGGGCAACTGTTCCGCATGGATGTCAATCACGGTCGCGTAAGGAGCGCAAAGCTCCGCCCTGTGCGAATACGCTTCTCTATACACTTCCTTCGCCAGCCTGAGGCCATCTCCACCGGCTTCCGCCAGCCCGATCAACTCTTCCAGCCAGGTAGTACCGGCGGTCTTCAAATGAATGCCGGCCCCGGTGTTTTGCATCACATCATGCATAGGTGCATAAATCGAGAACTTATCGCTACCTGAATGCACACTTAGCTTCAGATCTGCCGGCAGAGGATATTTCTTAACGGCGAAAGCGAGTATCGCTATATCTTCCGCAAATTCCTTTGTGAACTTTTCTACGGCGCCGACATAATCAACACCCTTGTTAAACCGGCCGGAAAACTTCGGAGCGATTGTCTGAACCGGGATTCCTTCGGAGGCGATAGCGGCGAGGATTATAAGTAACTCAGCGGGCTGCTGCGGTCGATCGGTCTCATCCATAGAGACTTCAGTGATGAAAGCCGAGCCGGCCCGACTCGCTTTGATATGACGATACGTCCGGCCTGCCTCCTGGATTGCGCGAAGAAACTTGTTGGCGGTTGCTGCTACGAACTCCCGATCCGTGTTCAGCGGCTGTGTCAGCCCTTCGGCGTCCAGCGTGCCGATCAGTTCCGGATGCGCCCGGATGAACGCCTCTACTTCCTCGGGTTCCGCCGGCTTGCCGATCCAATCCGCTACGTCGATGGTAAAAAAATCGCAGGGCACGAGATAGCGCCCAACTGTTTCGGCATTGATGTGATCGGCATCCAAAAAGTAAGGCCGACTCCATTTCGCAAGAGCAACGGCCTGATCGGCAGCGCTGCGCGTTTGAGCCGGATCTGACCCGACAATGGTGTGCTCGCGATTTGATTTGTTCCAGACCGGCGTCACTGTAACGCCAGCATCTGCCGCGATCTGACAGGCGCGCAATTGAGCGGCGGCTTCCGCACCGAACCTATCACCTACGCCAATCGAAAACCTGCCAAGGGTATTAAAGGAAGCTGCCACAATTGAAGATGTTATCAGAGTTAACGATAACTTTCGCTTACTCGACGTGTGATGTACTCGAGGAACAACCGATCGAATCGGTGGGACGGGAAAAGACGGGAAACTGTAAGACGGAGTATCACCGGCCGTCTATTTTATTGAATTAAACGGCTGGCGGAGAGGGGGGGATTCGAACCCCCGGTAGACTTTAAAGGCCTACGACGGTTTAGCAAACCGCTGCTTTCGACCACTCAGCCACCTCTCCAATGTCTCGTGGATCCTTTGCAATCGTAACATGAGCCACGACTTCGAAGGCCCTCAAAAGCCCCGCTCCATCGGCATTGCGAGCGGCGGCTCAATAAGAAAATCAGCACTGCGGATCTCGACAGTCGCCTCGCGAATCGACTGCTCTTCGGCAGGTTCGGTAGTCACCACAAATGGCAGATCCCGCCAGTTCTCGGAAGGCAGCTGCAAGACCGCGTCAATGCCAATATGGTGCTTCGCGAGAATGGTGGCCAGCGTCGCAATTATCCCGGCCTTATCTTCTACACGGAACCGCAGATAGTACGCGCATTTATTCTTTCCAATCGGCATGGGCTTGTACTCGCCGAGCCGTTCATGGGCAAACGGACTCACCCGCTCGGGACTGCCGAAACGGATCTCACGGGCTACTCGCATGACATCGCTCACGACCGCCACACCAGTCGGCTTAGAACCCGCGCCCCGGCCATAGTAGAAAGTATCCTCGCCGTAAAGCCCCCGCACCCAGATCGCGTTGTAGGCTCCTTGTACCTGAGCCAAAATCGCCGATTGAGGAATCAAGCTGGGCCGAACTGACAGGAACAGGCCGTCCTTGGTCTGCCGGGCAACGCATAGCAATCGAATGGTGTGCTTCAGTTGATGCGCATACGCAAAGTCTACGGGTGTGATGCGGCGAATGCCTTCCGAATAGATATCTTCGGGCGTTAGTTTCTCTCCAAACGCCAGCGCCGCCAGAATCGCCAGCTTCGAACGGGCATCCAGCCCGTCCACATCGGCGCTTGGGTCGGCTTCCGCATATCCAAGCTGCTGCGCCTCCGCCAGTACAGCTTGAAAGGCGGCATTACTCTTTTCGATTTCCGTCAGAATAAAGTTACAGGTTCCATTTAGAATTCCGTACAGTTCAACAATGCGGTCTCCGGCGATGCCCTCGCGCAGCACAGTGTGGATCGGAATGCCGCCGGCAACGCTCGCCTCCATTGCGAGATTGACGCTGTTCTGATTGGCCAGCGTCCAGAGGTCAGCGCCGCAAAGCGCCATCAATTCTTTATTAGCCGTCACAACCGATTTGCGTTCACGCAAAGCCTGTTCAATCACCTGGCGCGCAGTCCCGGTCCCGCCCACCGCTTCGACCACGATGTCAACTTCCGGATGACGGACGACGTCTTTCCAATTGGTAGTCCGCAAGACCTCCGGATCCAGAGCCGGCAGCGTCTTCTCCTGCACAGAGCGGCTGCAAACCGCTTTCACTTTCAACGGAAATCCCAGCTTCTCCCGGATTGAATTACTGTTCTCCGAAAGGATCTGCAAAGTGCCCAAACCCACGTTCCCGAGGCCGATTAAGCCGATGCCTACCTCCAAGCGTCACACCTCCGGCTCACACACTGATTCCCCAATAAGGATTCGCCATAAGTGGCTTATGATAGCAACCGTATGGACCCAACCCGGCGGAGCGCACTCGCCCTGCTGCTTAGTTCTTCTTTGCCAGCGAGTCAGCCTCCGGAACTGGACGAGGATCCGTCCACACCCGGCCGCCACAAGCCACCGTTTCCCGATGAGGAGCCGGACCGAAAACTGCCGAACGGCAAGTCGCAGAAGGATGCAATTGCTGAGCAGCAACACAACGACGCTCTGAAAGCCGCGGGAGAAATGATCGATCTTGCTCAGCAGGTGAAAAGCGAGTTGCAGCGAGCCGGCAACTTCGTAGTCCCGGTATCAACGATCAAGAAGACAGAAGAGATCGAAAAGCTCGCGCGTAAAATCCGCAGCAAGCTCAAGAATTGAAGGATGCCCCTGCAGCCGGAACAGCGGAGGTTTACAACGGCTTCGGATTTTCCGCAAGCAGTTGTTGGAATGCTTCAGTGTTCTTGATCGCGGCGAACTCGGGAATGTCCGGGATCTTCGCACGATCCTTCACGCCTTCTTCCAGCGCTTTCCGCAGGTAAATAATCGCCCTCTCTTGAGAACCGGCCTTGGCGTAGCTCTTGGCCAGGTACAGATGGAACAGCGCCAGTTCAGTGATGGTGCGTTCCTGCAGAAGAGTGCCGAACGAGCTGTGCCGCTCAAACACATCAGGATCCAGCCGCAGCGCTTCGCTGTAGTAGAACGACGAGTGCTTGTAGTCTTTCTTGGCGAAGTACGCAGCCCCTAAGTTCGCATAAACAGGGGCTGTCGGCGCGGATACCTTTAGGGACCGTTTGTAGCAGGAGATGGCACGGTTATAGCTCTTGACAGCGTAGTAAACAGTGCCCAGATTATTGATCGCTTCCGGGTAGGAGGGGTCGAGGTGAATGGCGCGCTCATAGCTCTTCTTCGCGAGCGCGAGCTGGAGCATCTGGTGGAAGGCGATTCCAATCTTGTTGTCGGCTATCGCCGATTCCGGCATCTCGCGGTACTTATCGATGGCCTCCCGGTACATCTTGCGCGCCATGAAGATGTCGCCGCGCAACTCGGGCGTCAGCACAACCGGGGATGACGCTGCATTCGCTGCCGGTGCATTGATAGCCGCACGCAGCGAATCGGTATGCAGTGCCGGAGTGCGATCTGCTGAATTCGTCTGAGCCCGGACAGGCATCGCGGGAAGGGCAATCGCCACAAAACAAGAACAGAAAAGACGGGAACCAGAAAAGGAGCTCACGGGAATCCCCCCCTTGGTCTCCTACTATATACCCATCAGAACGAAGTGGTGAAGATCACTTGAAGATGCTCTTCAGCTTGTCGAATACTCCGGATTTCTTTCGCTTCGCGTTGTCTGGAGATATCTGATCCTGAACAGGCGCCTGAGTGGGAGCGGGCGCACCAGACGCCGTCGTACGGTTGGGCGGCATCTCAGGAAACGGCGGCGGCTTCACCGATGCAGGTTGAATCGGCACCGCTGCACCTGCATTCACACTCAACGGCGTAGTGGACTCCCAGCCCGCCATCTGAGTGGGGCTTCCCTGATGCAGCGGGCAGTACTGGACGGGCTGCGTGCCGGCAAGATAATACTCTGTCTGGGTTTTCGGACACGTGCTGCCCGCCAGTTCACCGCTTTCGGGATCGATTTGCGCCATGACCACACCAGGAGGTATATGAAAGTCTGTGACTTCGCGGTATGCCCGATGCTTGTGGGCTCGCGTCATAAACTCAGCCCAGATTGGAAGCGCAGCGTGCGCACCTTCCATCTTCAGGTCTTGATAGTCATCAAGACCGACCCAAACCAGGCAAAGCAGATTGCTGGTGAAGCCTGCGAACCAGGCGTCGTGCGAGGTGCCTGTTTTGCCCGCTGCGGGAAGCGTAAATCCATAGGCACGGACGCGGCCGCCGGTACCGGTGCGCAGTACGTCCTGCATCATGCTCACCATCAGGAAATTCACCCGCGGATCGAGGACTTTCTTGCTCTCCAGCTGCGAATCCCATACATTCCGGTCCGCACTATCGATGATCTTGGAAATCAGCCTGGGCTTCACCATCACGCCATCATTCGCGAAGATCGTGTAAGCAGCCGCCATCGCCAGCGGGGTCACATTGTATGCGCCTAACGCCATGGCCGGGGTAGCATTGATGTCTGTGAGGCCGGCTTTGTGCGCCAGATCTGCCACCACTCCGAACCCGGTAGCTTCCGCCACTTCTACCGCCGGCACATTGAGTGAATTCGCCAGCGCATATCGCATGGTGACATCGCCCTTCCAATCTCCATGATGAAAGTCGACCGGCTCGTAAGGCTTGCCATCGAACATGAACGTCTGCGGCTCATCCGAGAACATGCTCGAAGGCGTCATAGGACCCGGATGATCCCACAACCCTGTATTTAAGGCAGCTGCATAGACGAATGGTTTGAAGGCGCTTCCCGAAGGACGATTTGCGAGTACGTGATTCAACTGGCTGATGCCGTAGTTCTTGCCTCCGATCAGCGCCTTGATCTCGCCAGTATGCGGATCAAGACAGATCAGTGCGACCTGAGGGTCTTCGACTGGCTGACCCGCCTTATGCCGCTTCGCTAGAGTGGCTTCGAGTTCACGCATCCCGATCGATACCGCCTGTGCGGCATCATGCTGCAGCAGCGGATCCAGGGTGGTGTAAATCTTCGATCCGGAATCGCTGAAATCGCGGTCATGAAAGTCATCGCTTAGCTTCTCATTCACCAGATCCAGAAAATAAGGTGCATCCGTCGAATCGATTCCAACCTTCGTCACGACCATGGGTGTGTCGCAGGCTTCATCGAACTGCGATTTAGTGACAAACCCATTCTCAAGCATCAGGCGGAGCACAATGTTGCGCCGGACCTTTGCCCGATCGGGCCACCGGGCCGGATTTCGATAACTGGGCTCCTGGATCAATCCAGCGAGTGTCGCGGCCTCCGGAATCGTCAGGTGCCGGATATCCTTGCCGAAATAGGCTTGTGAAGCTTCACCGAAACCTCGGATAGCGAAAGACCCGCGACGTCCGAGATCCACCTCATTCGCGTAGTATTCAAAGATCCTCTCTTTCGTCAGCTTCTGTTCAAGATGAATCGAGATCATCAATTCAGCGAACTTACGCCCATACGTTTTGCGGTGATCGAGCCACAACATCCAGGCAAGCTGCTGCGTGATGGTCGAAGCGCCTTGAGCTTTGCGATGTTCGCGCAAATCGACAATGAACGCTCGCAGCATTCGGATAGGATCAAAGCCCGAGTGTTGAAAGAAGCGCTTATCCTCGGCTGAGATCACGGCATGAACCAGCACCGGCGGAATCTCGTCGTAGTGCACCAGACGGCGCTTTTCGCGATTCTTATCGTAGAGGCTGCTCAACTGCTGCGGATCGAGAGTGTACTCGGTGCGAGGGGTGTCGTCGGTCAAATCGACGATGGAAGATATTTTGCCGTTCTGATACCGCACCACGCCCGGCTGCCCAGTCATATAGGATTGCGGTCCGGGAAAGATCTCGACG
>CBAAAA010000123.1:0-10779 GCA_964658695.1 uncultured Solirubrobacteraceae bacterium
AGCGTCACCAGACCACGACCAGCGGCCGAGGCGAACGTTCGAAGAAGCGGAGGCGTCGGCGAAGGTTTGCGAATCAGCGACGTTATGGAAGAGAGAGTTGCCGCTGGCGTGCTTGCGATAGTGCGAGCGCACATCAGGATCTGCCCCTCTCAGGAATACTTCTTGAGCGGTGACGCGAGTGCCAGCGGCGGAGTACATGTCAGTCACATAGAGATCCTGGCGGCCGTCATTATCGTAGTCGAACCAGGAGACGCTCATCCCAGCACCGAAGTCTTCTACGGCAGCTTTTGCGGCAATATCGTGAAAGGTTCCATCGCCGTTATTGTGATAGAGATTCTTGCGGCCGAAGTCGTTCGCCACGTAGAGGTCAGGCCAGCCGTCGTTATCGTAGTCGCACCAGCCGCAGGCAAAGGTGAAGCGATTGTTGTTCTCGTTCATGCCGGATGACTGGGTGACGTCTTCGAAGGTACCGTCGCCGCGATTGCGCATCAAGAAGTTGGGTGGACCGTTCTGGGCGTCATAGTAGGGCTGCGGGTGGGTGTACTGGCTGAGGCCTTGATAGTAGGCGTACAAGCAAAAATAGACATCCAGCAGACCATCGCGATTGTAGTCAGCGGCCGCAATGCCGGTGAACGTGCCGGAAGGAGGCTTGGCAAATCGAAAGGCATCGGGCTTCAACTCAAACTCGCCTTTCCCCCGATTGAGATAAAGCAATGGCCCGCTGGTGCGGACGACGATCAGATCCTGCGTTCCGGTGTTGGTGAAATCAGCAAAGAGGGCAGAGGCAGTTCCATCGAGGAGACCAAGTCCCGACGCGTCGGTTAGGTCTTCGAAAGTGCCGTCGCCGCGATTCCGAAAGAGGCGATTGGGAAGGCCGGACGGCTGACACACATAGAAGTCATCGAGACCGTCTCCGTCGAAATCGCCGACCGCAATGCCGTTGTTCCCATAGACGTCAATCCCACAAGCGGCATCGAGGCTGGTGCGCCAGTAGTCCGTTCCATGCGCGAACTGGGTTTGGGCATCGGCGTTTCCGCGAAGGGCATAAGCGGTGATGTCGACAAACGCGGGACCCGCGACTCGAGCTCGGGTTTCATGCGAAGCGCGCCACTTTTGTACCTGCCACTTACCTGTTTTGTCGGCGCTGCAAGTAAGTGACCAGGAACCAACACGCTCCTCGCGAAGGCCTGGGGTAGTTGAACCAACCAGGTCATAACGGAGAGCGATCTCGACAACGACCGGGGAAGGGCGGACGATGTTCAGGTCAGTGATGAGAAACTCGGCGACTGTCACGTGCTGAAGGGTGCGCAGATAGGAGGAAATCGCAGTGAGGAAGGCGGGCCGGCCATTTTGCAGCGAACCGTGAAATTGGACCGAGTCGACCTGGATAGGGAGACCAGAACGGAGAGAGGTTTTTTCAAAGCCATCGAGCGCGGTGAATTCCACATCAGGCGCGATGAGGTCAGAGAGGGGGTTGACGTCGATGGAAGAGGAGAGGAGGGCTTTGCTCCAGGTCTGGAACAGGTTGTCGAGATCGGCGGCGTAGCGCTCGCAAAGAAAGGGATCGGAACCTGGTTCAATGGCGGCGAAGAATTTTTCCAGACCGGGAGAGAGAAGTCCTTGCGTTTGCAGGAGACAGACCTTCGAAGAAACGCCGGGGGCGCTGGGAGCAGAAGCGGAAGCGGATGTCGCGGCAACGGTGGAGAGCGCGACACGATGGATGAAGGAGCGGCGTGAGTAACGCGGCAAGACGAGGTTCAAAGCTCTACGATAACGCGGACTTGGGCTATGACGGCGGAACCGGCCGATGCCGACTCCGCCCGCGGGCTGGTTGCAGCCGAGAAGGTCAGAAATTGAGTTTCAGCGCGACCTGAATGGTGCGTGGACTGTTCGCGGTTGAGGTAATCACGCCGAAGTTGGGATTGCCAAGAGTGGCACTGGGGTTGCCGAAATCAGTGTGGTTGAAGATGTTGAAAAATTCGCCGCGCAACTGCAACCGGAGACGCTCTACGATGGTGAAGTTTCGAAAGACTGAGAAATCCAGATTCCAGAACCCGGGGCCACGTAAGCTATCGCGGCCAGCATTCCCGTAAGTGTAGGGGCTGGGAAGCGCGAATGCGCTGGTGTTGAACCATTCGTTGATAGTGGGATTGCTCAGGACAGGGTTGCCGACGACATTGGGACGTTCAGAAACGCCGCCTCCGACGTTGGCATTGTCGAAGTTGATTCCGGGCGTGTAGACGGTTCCGCTGCGGGCGGAGAAGATGCCGTTCAGCTGCCAGCTGCCGAGAATCCATGCGGCCGGTCCGTGATTCAGATGCGCTTTGCCTTGGCCGAACGGCAGTTCGTAACCGGGACTGAAGGTGAAGACCAGGGGAACATCCAAAGGCGACGGTCCGCGCTCTGCATTGAGGTCATAAGGATTCTGAATGCTGCAGGCTTCCCAGAAATCGGCACAGCCGATGTTGATGTTTTTGGACCATGTAAACGAGGTGATGAAAAAGACACCCTGGCTAAAGCGCTGATCGAACTTGGCCTGAAGCGACTCGTAATTGTCTCGTCCGATGCTTTGGATCATGGAAAAAGTGGAAACAGCATTGGGGCTGCTCATGTTCTGGTACGGCTGACGGGAGTAGACGTCTCCGGGTCCGGGAGGGGCTTGATTGAAGGGCACCTGGATCGGTACGCGCTGGTTACTGGAGCCAACATAGGCGAGTGAGACTGTGGACGACTTTGTAACTTGCTGTTGAATTTCCAGATTCCATTGCGACGAGTAGGAGTCCTTCCAGTCGGGTGCGACGAAGCCGCCGCCGCTGGGGAAGGGCGATGCAGGAACCGTGGGCGTGAGTCCTACAAAAGGATTTTGAGCAGTGACTCCGGGGGTTGCGCCTGCAATGTCAAGGTTGCTGATACTCTGGCTGGCTCCGGAAGGCCAGGCGCCGCGAGCGTTCTGAGCCGCCTGGAGACCTCCGGACCAGTTGTCATAAAAGATCCCGAAGCCGGCGCGGATGACGGTCTTGGGAGTGGCTTGAAAAGCGAGGCCAAGACGGGGCGAGAAGTTCAGATAGTTGGGTTTGGTGAGCGTGTTGCGATCCAGGAAAGATACACCGGCCGGCAGCGTGCCGGGCGCGTCGATATCACCCTTAGCAAGCAGCCAGCCGCCGTTGGCAAGGTCGATCGTGGCCAAGCGATTGAGCTTGTCGGTTACGGGCGAAGAGTAATCCCATCGCAGGCCATAGTTGACTGTAAGCCTGGGCGTTACCCTCCAGGAATCTTGCGCATACAAACCAGCTACATTCATGTGCAGCGAGACACCGGCGTTCCCAAGCTGCCGGCTGGCGCTGTTCGGAAGGCCGAGCAACATGCTGGCGAAGCTGTCGCCGCCAGTTTGGGTGGCGGGATTCCAGGTGGCCTGCTGGTTGTAGGTTTCGTTGTCCTGCGCCCAGTTGGTGTAGGTCCAGGTTTGATAAAACGAAGCGCCGAACTTGAGGTTATGGTTGCCGGTTGTTTTTGCAACGCTACCGGAGTACTGAGAGAGGTTTTGCGGACCGATAGGGCCCCAGCCGGTGTTAACGCCGAAGTATCCGTTGGCACTGAGCCCTGGCGCTTTCGGCACCTGGATGGCGCCTGGCGTGTCGGTAAATCCGGCAGCCAGTCCGGAGGCAGCAAATACGCCCGCGGCATTCGGCTGTTCGTATTGCTGAGGATGAACGAGCGCGTTGTAGCCGAGAGTCACTTCGGATACCAGGGTGGGATTGATGGAACGAATCCAGTTGACGCCGGCGTTCTTGCCGTTGAAGCCGGTTAAGAAGGGCTCGTTGGGGAGCGCACTGGGCGACGAATTGTTCGCCTCATTCTGCATGTAGTGGCCGTAGATGTTGTCCTTAGTGCTGGCCGCGTAATCGACCCGGACGCCGCCCTGATCTTGAGTGGTCGTGCTCGACGCCGTGTTGAGGTAATTGTTTTGGGAGGATCCGGAGTAATTCGGCAGCGGAACGAAGTTTTTCACATAGGCGACGACGCCCTGGTTGATAAGGCTTGCGGGGATGATGTTACCGGCAAACGGAGTGGTGGTCTTAGTGGCGGCGTTGTAAGTGTAAGGATTGTAAATAGTGGACGAAAGGGCGCTGAAGTTGCCGTTGAGCTCCGCCTGGGTAGGCACGATGGTGAAGTTGTTGGCGGCCTGACTATAGCGGTAGCCATCATAGAAGCCGGCGAAGAAAAGCTTGTTGTGAATGATTGGTCCGCTGAAAGTGCCGCCGAACTGATTCTGGCGGTAGATGCCGACGGTGGGAGCGAAGAAGTTGCGGGCATCGAAGTCGTCGTTGCGGAGAAACTCGTAAGCTGTGCCGTGGAACGAATTGGTGCCGGTCTTGGTGGCAATATCGATGCTGCCTCCGGTAGATTGTCCGAATTCGGCCAGATCAGTGTGCGTCTGCTCTTTAAACTCTTGAAGAGCATCGATGGAGGGACTGATCGAGAAGGTACTAAAGAACGGATCAGTTGCGTAGATTCCGTCAATGTAAAAAAGATTGCTGCGGTTACTTCCACCGTTTATGGAAGGCGTGGTGCTTCCAGCGCCAATGGAAGGGGTGGCACTTTGCGAGACGCTGATGGGTACTGTACCCGGGGCGAGTTGGAGGAGTTGGACGAATTGTCTGCCGTTCAGAGGAAGATCGACGGTCTCTTTCTGACCGATGACCGTTCCGAGGCCCGCGGTGCTGGTCTCAATCAGTGGGGCGGCGCCGGTCACCTCGACGGTCTGCTGGGTGGCGCCAACCTGCATGGAAATTGCGAGATTCGCTGTCTGATCGATCACTAAGTTGACGCCGGAGTTTCTGACTGTTTCGAAACCATCACGGGATACGGTCACGCTATAACTGCCGGGTTGTAGTTGCGGGACCGAGAACACGCCGTCGGAGTTGGTTTCTACTTCACGGTTGGCTCCGGTATCCGGATTCGCAACCACGACCTTAGCGCCTGCGATAACAGCGCCGGAACTATCTTTGACAGTGCCGCCGATAGTGGCAGTGTTGATCTGCGCGGAGAGTGTAAGAGCGCTTAGAAGAATGACGAGAAGCGCGGCGACATAACGACCCTTAAAAACGCCTACTACGTGGAAGCCAGACATGTTCGAACCTCTAACGATACTTTGGACGTTGACCCTGTTTTAGCAGATGCTACAAGTGTTGTCAGTTTATCTCAACCGTTTTGAATGCGTTTTCATTTCAGCGTGATTCTGAGGGTCGGTACCTTACTGGCTGCGGTGCAAGCGGGGGAGAGACTGCCCCGGTACATTGACAAGACCGCGGAGGGCGGGGTGCGCTTCATCACGCAGGCAAGTCATACCAGCCGAAAGTATTTGCTGGAAAGCATGGGCGGAGGTGTGGCCGTTTTTGACTTTGACGGAGATGGCTGGATGGACCTTTTCTTCGTGAATGGGGCGAAGTTACAGGATCCAATGCCGGCGGGTGCGGAACCAGACAAGCGCGACCCAATCTACTGGAACCGGCTGTATCGAAATAACCGGGACGGGACCTTCAGCGACGTGACCGAGCGCTCCGGGCTGAGAGGCAGCGGTTATGGAATGGGCGTGGCGGCTGGCGACTACGATAACGATGGACGGGTAGACGTGTATGTGACTGGCCTTGGCGGAAACCGGCTGTATCACAACAACGGGGATGGAACCTTCACGGATACAACAGCCAAGGCCGGAGTGGGGGCGGGAGGCTGGTCCACGAGCGCCGGTTTTATCGATTATGATCGAGACGGTTACCTGGATTTGGCGGTTGTCAGGTACTTGCAGTGGGACTTTTCAATGGACGTCTGGTGCGGCGACCGGCGGACGAACATGCGCGCATTCTGCCACCCCGATGTATTCCGGCCCGCGACTTATCTACTGTTCCACAACAATGGCGATGGAACGTTCACGGATGTCTCGGCGAAATCGGGATTCGGTAACTCGCCGGGCCATGGCCTGGGAATAGCCTTTAACGACTTTGACGGAGACGGATGGCCTGATATCGCGGTGGCCAACGATGCGGTGGCGCAACAACTATTCCGCAACGGCCGTGACGGGACGTTTCGCGAAGAGGGCTTAACGGACGGCGTAGCGTTTGACGAAGATGGCCGGACTTTTTCAGGCATGGGGATCGCGTTCGACGACTACGATAACGATGGCTGGCCGGATCTGATGGCGACCGATCTGGCGAATCAGAAGTATGCTTTGTTTCGCAACAAAAGCGGAGTTTACATGGACTTCACGGAGCAGAGCCGTTTGGGGGCTATCAGTCTGCGGCACTCCGGGTGGGGTGTTTCCTGGCTCGACTACGATAATGACGGCTGGAAGGATCTCTTCGTTGCGCAGAGCCATGTGATGGATAACATCGAGCAGACAGAACCTGGGCTGCACTACAAGGAAACACCGCTGCTTGCGAGGAATACAGGCGGGAAGTTCACGGATGTCTCGTCGGTAAGCGGGGAGCCGTTTCACCAGGTCATCGCGGCGCGGGGATCGGCTTTCGGGGATTTGAACAATGATGGTTTCGAAGACCTGGTGGTGACCTGTAACCAATGCCCCACAAAGATCCTGATGAACAGCGCGGACAACGGCAATCATTGGCTGAGCGTGGACGTAGCCGGAACGGTGAGCAATCGCGACGGGCTCGGCGCCCGCATCCATCTGGTGTCTGAGGGCGGTCTTCAGCAGTGGTCCTATGTCACGAGGGCGGGTAGTTACTTGAGTTCGAGTGACAAGCGCGTGCACTTTGGACTAGGGAAAGAACGGACGGTGAAGTTGCTGGAAGTTACCTGGCCGAACGGGATTGTACAGCGGCTGGCGAATGTTCCGGCGGACCAAATGATCACGGTGAAGGAGCCTGGGGAGAGCAGGCGCCGGGACCACCGTTGAATTGTATGCAGCTTCTACGCAGGTGGCAGCGCATTCTTCTGCTGGCTATGGCGTTGACAGAGGTGAGTGCGGCGGGTCAAAGAGCGGACGCGCCTGCTGAGCGGGAGTTGACGGCGGGCGTGGAGGCGATGCGAAGCGGGAAGCTGGCGGAGGCGCGGGTCGAGTTCCAGAAGGTGGTGAGAAAGCAGCCGGAAAATGCCGCTGCTCAGTTGCAATTAGGACTGCTGATGGGGCAGTCCGGGGACGTGCAGGCGGCAGCCGAGGCGTTTCGGAGAGCGGTAAGCGCTCGCCCTGACTGGCCGGATGCGCACTACAATCTTGGGCTGACAATGATTGCGGACTCTGGGGGAAAGCGCGACTGGGCGGGTGCGATGGCGGAGTTTCGCAAAGCGGTTCGGTTAAGGCCAGGGTATGCGGAGGCTCACCGGCTGTTAGGCGTTGGACTTGCTCAGTCGGGGCAACAGGCTGCTGCGATTGCCGAGTTCCAGACGGCGCTGGCGGCAGACCCGGATTCGGCAGAGACGCGGGTGGAGTTGGGAAAGGCGTACGAGAGGTCTGACGACCCTTCTTCAGCAGAGCGTGAGTACCGCGCGGCGGTGGGCGGTCATCATGGGACCACGGAGGCCGGGTATGCCGAAGGTCAGATTGCTTTGGGCAAGCTGCTGTTAAAACGTGACGGGGGCGCACCGGAAGCTATAGAACACTTTCGGCTGGCTCTGCGGGCGGACCCCGATCTGGGGGCGGCGCAGTATTCACTCGCGAAGGCGCTGCAGGAGAACGGGCAGCGGGAGGAAGCAGCGGTTGCCTTCCGACAAGCCTCGGCTTTGACGAAGCGGGAGGAAGATGCGGTGCAATGTACACGACTCAGCAATGAAGGTTTAGATGCCGCCCATCGCGGGCAATTGGAAACGGCGAGAGAGAAGCTTCGCAAAGCAGTGGAACTGCGGCCCGATTCCGCGATTGCGCATTACAATTTGGGGCTGGTTCTGGCGGACCAGGGCGATCTCGCGGCGGGGCGGGCGCAGGTAGTGGAGGCGATCTCGCTGGACTCTTCTGATACGCGCTTTTACCTCGCGTTGGGACGAATGTGGAAGCAAAGCGGAGACCGGCAACACTGGCTTGCTGCGATGGAGAAAGGGACCGAGTTGGATCCTGGAAACAAGGCGGCGATTGCGGAAATGCGAAGTTCGGGCGCCGAGGCTCCACATTCCGGCGAACAGGATGCTTTCCAATTTGGCGCGACCAGCGATACCCATGATGCGCACTTCGCGTTCGCAACGTTGTTAGCGCAGCGAGGGGACTGGACGGGCGCGGAGGGTGAATGGCTGCGCGTACTGGCGGAGCGTCCGAATGATGTGGAGGCGCGGAACAATCTTGCGGTGAGTTATGCACATGCCGGCAAGGATGAGGATGCGGAGTTGGAGTACCGCAGGTCGCTTCAGGTCAAGCCTGATTCAGCAGGGGCGCACTTCGGGTTGGCGATTTTGGCTTTGCAACACGGAAACAAGCGAGAAGCGGCCGAAGAACTACAGCAGGTGGTGCGGGTGCAGCCGGACTATCCGCAGGCGCGGAGTTTGTTGTCACTTGCCGCTCAGTAAACTCAGAAGCAGTCTATGAGATTGAAGATTACGGCGTTAGCCTTTGCCTCACTGCTGGCCATTATGATGCCGGCAGGAGTTGCGTCCCGACAAGGGCCGCCACGACAAGGGTCGTCAGCTCAAGACACTGGCGAGGGTGGCAACAGCATGGGTTTCGACATGGCGCCGGAGACGAACCTGGCGGTAGTCAACGGCGCCGTGAGGCAGATACCCGTCAAAATGGCGCCGGGGCCGGTTGAGCCGAACTGGGAATCGCTGAAGCAGAACTACAAGGTGCCTGACTGGTTCAATGGCGCGAAGTTCGGCATCTTCATGCACTTCGGCATTTTCACTGTTCCTGCACACAAGAACGAATGGTACGAGAAGTTCCTGTATGCGGGCGGGAACGATAACACGCTGAAAGAGATGAAAAGCCACGACAGCGCTCTGGCGTGGCACACTGAGCATTTCGGGCCGCCGGACAAATTCGGCTACAAGGACTTTATCCCGATGTTCAAAGCGGAGAAGTTCGATGCCGATGCCTGGGCGTTGCTATTTAAGAAAGCGGGTGCGCGGTATGTGGTCGCGCCGGCTCAGCATCACGAAAATTTCGCCATGTGGGACAGCCAGGTGACTCCTTTCAACGCGGTGCGAATGGGGCCCAAGCGCGATGTGGATGGCGAACTTGCGCGAGCGATCCGGAAACAGGGGATGAAGGTGGGACTAGCCAATCACGGTATCGAAAATTTTCAGTTCATCAACCCTCCTCCCGAGCTTGTGGAGAAGATGAAGGCAGAGAAAGTGGATCTGTTTGATCCTCAGTGGGCGGACTTTTATAATTACGCGGACCGGAGCGACACCGCGCTCCAGAGATTCCTGGTGAACTGGTACGAGCGCAATGTGGAACTGATTGATAAATACCAGCCAGATCTGCTGTTTTTCGATAACGGCATCGACCAGCGTTATCTGGACCCGCTGAAGTTGGACATCGCGGCGTATTACTACAACCGTGCAAAAAGTTGGGGCAAGGAAGTGTCGCTCACGACCAAGAAGGCCGCTTTTGCGCCGAGCGGCACGAATACGCAAACAATCGGTTCGATCCTCGACTTCGAAGCGCACACTCCGGGCGGCATACGCACGGGCTCATGGGAGGCGGATCGTCCTATCGGAAACAGTTGGGGATATATCACCGATATGCGCGTGAAGTCCTCTGACGATGTCATCTCCTGGCTGGCCGACGCGGTAAGCAAGAACGGGACGTTATTGCTGAACGTCTCGCCGATGGCAGACGGCACCATTCCGGAGGACCAGCAGGAGACGCTGATCCGCGTCGGCAAGTGGCTTGAGACTAATGGGGAAGCGATCTACGATACGCACGCCTGGATCAAGGCCCAGGAGACCGGCAAGGAGCATATCTACTTCACTGTGAAGGGGGACGCCCTCTACGCAATCGTGGTGGGCAAATGGCCGGATTCCGATGTCTTGATCACGTCTCTGGCTGAGGGTCAGGCGCCTGCGGGGAAGATCACGTCGGTGAGCATGTTGGGCAGCGCGAAACCCCTGAGTTTCGGCCAGTATTCCGACGGTCTGAAGATTAGACTGCCGGACTCCGTGCCCGGAGAAAGTGCGTATACGTTTAAGATCACCGGCCTGCGGATGAACTTGCCCGCCTGGACGGTGTCGGGTAATCCGGTGTCGAACAACGAGGTTGTCAGACGATAGATTCTATTCAGCCGATCGGATCCGATCTGGCCGGAGAATCCCGAACTGGTTCATGGCCTGACTCCAGTTCTGCGCCACGATGTTATTCAGACGATTGTCATCGCCGGCCCCGGAACGTTAACCATTCAATGTAAGTCAGTCACTGAGTTAGGTCTAGACAGGCCTTAGTGTGCGGTCCGGTGCAAAGCGCTGTTGTATTCGCTCGCTGACGAACTGGGGATCATCTGTTTCGTGACTTTTGTCGCGTGTGATGCGCTCGCGGAAAGATGTGTTCCAGAGCGTCCGAAAGCCAATACAAGATCGGTTTTTAGAATTTACTGAACAAGACGACTGTTCCGGATTGAATACAAGGCCTCAGCCGACTGAGCATAGATTAGCCAGAAACGGGATTGGGGAACGGATCAGCGGAATTCCGATCATACTGGCAACCCGGCATGAAGGCGGCGCTTATGCCGCGTCAAGTGGCTCACCATCCCCGACTGCATGACTTTCGTCACCGTTTTGCGGTGGAGACTCTGCTCCGCTGGCATCGAAACGGGGAAGGGGTCCAGCGGCGGCTACGAGACTCTC
>CBAAAA010000124.1:0-9130 GCA_964658695.1 uncultured Solirubrobacteraceae bacterium
GACTGTCGGCATGCTTTGCCGGACCGCAGCCGGCGCAAAGAGAAACGCGAACTGAGTCCACTATAAAGGAAAACAGCAGAACGAAAGCAGCGAGGCGGAAGTGCGCTGGAACTTTTTGCTCAGTCGCGCTCCCTTTGTCACGGGCGGCGCTGGTGGGTCCCTTTAGCCTGTCGCTCGAACCGACTCGGCTGACGAACTTTTCAACCGCTTCCTGCGGCGTGCTTCATTGTCTCCACGACTCCTTCGGTGGAACGCATCGCCAATGCGAGTATCGTGATGGTCGGATTTTGGTTTCCCGCCGTGACAAACACCGCCGCGTCGTTAATCCACAGATTCGGTATGTCGTGCGAACGGTTCCATGGATTCACCACCGACGACTTCGGGTCATTGCCCATACGAGCAGTTCCCACGTAGTGAATGGAAGAGCCGGGCTGGAAGGGTTTCGGGTCCTTCTCCCCCAACATCTCGGCGCCCGCTTTCCTCAAGAGTTCCTTCGCCACACCTTGAAAATCGCTGAACATGGACTTCTCATTTTCATGCCACGCGTAGTGAAAACGCACGCCGGGAATACCGGCATCGTCCTTGAGACTCTCATCCACCTCGATCCGGTTCTCGCGATAGGGGAGCACTTCACCCTGCATCAGCACGGAAACATTCGCCGGGTAGTATTGTCGGATTTTAGCCTTCCACTGCTGTCCAAATCCAGGCAAATTCACTCCAATCACTGTGGTCTCTGGGATCCCGCCGGTTGGATAAATCTGATAGCCCCGAATGAACTTGTTGCCACGCCAGTTCCGCGTCAGATCGGGAATGAAGATGTTGGCCCCGTTGCTGTCTTCATTCACGATTTGACGCCCCATCAACTGCGGCAAGTATCCGTCCACCGATCCATACAGATGCTCGGCCAAATGGTGACCAACAAGCCCGCTGGAATTGGCAATTCTGGAGTTCAGCAAAATTTGCGTGGATTCAATGCAACCGGCCGCAAGAACGAAGGACCTGGCACGAACTTCGCGGTAAGTACCGTCCTGGACATCCCAGTAGTGGATGGATTTTACGCGGTCATCGTCGCCTACTTCGAGAGACCTGACCCGAGCGCCGGTCATCAGCGTCAGCCTGCCGGTTCGCTGAGCGGCCTTGACAAAGACTCGCAACGAATCGAACTTGGAACCGCTGTCGCATCCCTGCCAGCACGGCCCGCAATGATGGCAGCGCGGCCGGCCCTTATGATCTTCGGAGAGAATCGCCTTCGGAATGGGGAGCGCCTTCAATCCCCTCCCGGGCAGACTCTCCGCCGCTCTCTTTAACTCAACCTCGGCACAGTTGGGCTTCTGGGGTGCGAGGCCCTTGTTCAGCTGGAAAGCGCCCGCGCCCGTGACCGTGCTGGTCACGCCAATCAGTTCCTCTACCCGGTCATAGTAGGGAGCGATATCCTCGTAAGAAATCGGCCAATGTGTGTCAAAGTCATCTTTCGGATGAAACTCATCCGCTGAGAATCGGGGCGTCACACCCGCCCAGAACAGACTTTTGCCTCCCACCGCTCGCACTCGCACCCACTCAAAAGGATTGCCTCCGGCAGATGCATAGGGCTCTTTTTCTTCATCCGCCAGGAAGTGAGTGCTGTTCAGCCACTCCTGAAAATAATCCCCGCGCAAACCTCGATAAGGTAGATTCCATCGCCGTATCCGGTGGGTGGGAAACTCGGACGGATTGCGCAGCGGACCCGCTTCCAGCATCACGCAGTCCATTCCTGCGTTTGTCGCGATATGAGCGGTCATGCCGCCGGCCGCTCCCGAGCCGACGATGGCAAGATCGTAGATCTTTGTAGCCGGACGAATTTGAAACATACTGGTCAAGCCGTCTCAGGCGCACGCAACAGCGGTTTGTAGCCGGTTGGAACAGTGTGTGCCGCGTGTGTGCAGCCTGTGGGATCCATGTCAAACGTCATGCCAAGGTAACCGAGTTCCCTCGAGACCCCCTCTTCCGATGTGTAAAATCCTTCAGTCACCGCGACTTTCAAATAGACAAAGAAACGCTCGCTTTCAGTCGCTGGAGAAAATTCCCGCCGCGCCTGTTGGGTGAGGAAATCATCGATCCCCGCTCCGTCTTTCGCCGCAATCGCGATTCCGTACGAATCCAATCCGTCCCGCCACGCCCGCTGTAGTGCCGGGTCCGCATGCAGCAAAATAAAATCCACGTATTCATCCACCTTCGCGCCCACCGCGCCAGCCGACCGTTCATCGGCGGGTATCATTCGATCCATCAGACGCACCAAAACCCCACGCTGCAGCGGGTTCAGGAAAGCGGGCGTCTTCGCTGTGGCGGAATTCCGAAGCGGAGTTGTCTGGTTCTGTTGCCGGGCACGGGCCGAAGCCGCCTGCCAGAGGCCAACAACCACCGTACAGACGAATCCGCGCCTCGATTCGCTACTCACTTGGGTCCTTCCTCACTATTTGGAGAAGCGGCCAATTCGAGAAGCCGTGTCGCTTCGCGTGCCTGTTTTTGCTCATTGAATATCGCGAATTCCTTCCTGGCTTCTTCCGTGCGGTGAGTCAACCGGAGCACTTCGACCAGTGTAAAGCGAGCCTGCCCGTCTTCCGGATCGAGACGGATGCTTTGCCGGAGATACTTCTCGGCGAGATCGAAATTTCTTTGCTCACGATACAATTTCCCCAGCGCGCGATCCACGCGCGGATCGTTTGGGTACTGCTTTGCCAACTTACTCAATTCGGCGCTCGCCTCCGGAAAGCTTTGCAGACGAATCAAAAGCTGGGCCAAGTCCACGCCCGCATTCACCCCTGCCCCCATCTCGATGGCTTTGCGATACGCCGGTAGCGCCTCGTCGGTCTGCCCCGATTTGGCATAAAGCGAACCGAGAAACGCCCATACCGCTGGCTGCCGGGGGTCCACATCGAGAGATTTTTTCGCCCAGCCGATAGCATCGTCCCACCTGCCTTGATCGTCGCTTGCGACCGCTTTGCCGTAAAGAAGTAAAGTCGAATCAGGAATCTGATTCAGCCCCGCGCCCAGAACATTTTGCGCCTCCGCATTCAAGCGTCCGAGCAGGAAGGCGAGGGCGAGCCGGTAATAAACTTGCGGGTCCTGCGGCGACAGCGTCACCGCCTCCTGCAAAGTTTTTATGCCCGCCGGCAGATCTCCGCCGAGCGCTTGCGCCGAACCCAGCAACAGCAGAACTTTGCCGTTCTGCCGGCCGCGAAAACTCTCCAACAAACCCGCTGCTTTGGAATACTCTCGCAAACCGAACCGGGCTGTCGCTTCGGCCAGCGTAATCTGGTCCAAAGCTGCGGAATCATGGCTGTTTTGGCGTGCTCTTTCCAGGGCGGCGGAGGCTTCCTTGTAGTCACTGGCGCGCAGGCAGATCAGTCCCTGGTTATACGCCAGGTTGACATTCGACGGATTCAATCCGGCGGCCTTCCGAATCACCGGCACGGCCTTCGAAAACTCCCCCAGGCTGGCGTAGTTCAATGCCAGATTGTTCAGCGCAGGCTCATAACCGGGTTGCAGGGACAATGAGCGGAGATACCACTGCGTGGCTTCCTTGTGATGCCCTGTCGAATCCAATGATGCGCCAATTGCAGCGGCTAACTGCGCATCCTTCGGGTCACGATTCCAAAGACCATCAAAGCTCTGGATAGCCGCTGCGGTCTGTCCGCTGCGGAGTTGCAAGACCGCCTTCTGAAAGGGTTCCGCCCAAGCTGGATCCGCTTGAGCCAGGGCAGAACCTGAAATCAGAAGACACAGGCCCAAAAAGGTGATGACCGAACTGCAAACGCTAGAAACTGAGTACAAGCGAGAATTGAACCAATCTCGGCGAAAGTGCCCCATTCACTCGTCCGAAAGTAAGATCACCGAGGCCCGTATCGACTGAATCAAACGATGCATGATTGAAGACATTGAAAAACTCGCCCCGGAACCGGAGATTCATTCGCTCGCGAAACAGGAAGTTCTTGGACATTCCCACGTCCCAGTTTATGGTTCCGGGTCCACGAATCACGCCGTTTCCCTCATTGCCGAAGGTAGCGATAGGCGGTGTACTGAAGGCGGCGGTATTGAACCATTGATACAGCGATTTCGATCCGTTGGGACTGCCGCTCACATTGGCGCGCTCCAGCCCCCCACCGATGCCTTCGTTATCGCTCGGCAGCGTGACGGTCAACGGAAATCCTGATTGAATATTGGTGATGCCGGAGAGCTCCCAGCCGCCCAATACCGCCTTCGTCACTCCTTTACTGTTATTGAATACAGGCAGGTCCCAGACGTAATTGAAAGTCAGAACCTGTGGCACGTCAAAAGAAGCCAATCCTTTCTCGGCACTGAGGTTTCGCGAATCCTGGGGCGTTCCCCACTCGCTTGAAGCATTGGTGAGTGTCTTCGACCAGGTATAAGAGGCCTGAAATTCAACCCCATGCTGCAGCCGGTGGATGGCCGACACCTGCAGCGACTGATAGTTGGAGTTGAATTCGGTGTCGTAGGCGGTTATCGTGGAATACCCCGGATAGGGCCGCACGGAATCAGGCGAAATCAGTCCCGCAGCCACCTGCGAATTGGGATAGGGCTGATTCAGGTTAACGGCGCCCAGAAGATGACTGCCCTTGGTTGCCACATACGCGACTTCGACCGTCGTGTCAAAGCCGACATCGCGCTGAACACTCGCCGACCACTTCTGCACTTGCGGATACTTCCACGGAGTGACCACCCCGCTCAATGCCGGTGCATAAAGTGCGCCTTGCGTTCCTCCTGGATTACTCAGCAGCGTATTGTAAATATTCACTGAACTATTGAACGGCGGATTGAAGCCGCCAAACTGACTGTAGGATCCCCAGCGGTCGTAGAAGACCCCGTAGCCGGCGCGAATCGACATCTTGCCGGTTGAAGTGGGGTCCCAGGCGATGCCAAGACGGGGTGCGAAGTTGTTCTTGCGCGCGGGAAAGAGATACTGCCCATACGGCGAATTCTTTCCCGCTACGATAATGCCATTGAGATACGTTCCGGTACCCGGCACAAGCGTGCCATCGGAATTCACCGTCGGGGCCTCTGCGGGGTTATAGAGTGCCGGGTCAAACGATCCCAGGAAGTTTGTGGGGGAGTGCTCCGGTTGATAATACTCGTACCGAACACCAGCTGTCAGGGTCAGATTCCGCCGGATTTTCACCTGGTCTTCAAAATACGGTTCGAGATCGATCCACCGATATTTTCCAAACGGGTCAAGAGCGGTTTCCGTATAGTTGTAGGCGCGGCCAGTCAAGAAATCGGCCAGTGCGTTGCCCGTGTATTGCCCGTTAAAGGTGAAAGATCCATTGGTGTTGTTATCGGAAGGATTGGCCAGTTCGCTCTTTCCTTCGCGGGTCCAGACAAGACCGAACCGCATGGTGTTCAACCCTTTAATCAACGTATTGTTGCTCGAGAACGGCATGCTGTAGGAGTAGTTGTGGAAGTACCACTCTTCCACAATGCCCGCATAACCCTGGCTGAAGTACAGGCTCGGGATGCGATTCAATTCGTCTAATGGGAAAAGCTGGGGAATATTTAACCCAGGTGCATTGCCGCGGGAGGATTGCGGCCCATTTTCCAGATACTTATCGTTATCCCGGTATGTCCCCCAAAGAAACTCTGAGACGAAATTCGCCGTGGGGGCGTAGGCTACGTTGAAGCTGATCTGATAGATGGGATAGACTTGGCTCGACGAACCTACAAAAGGCAAGGAATTTTCATGAAACAGGCCGTAGGGATTTTCCAGCGTGACGTTGTCCTGGGTAAGCCGGACGTAAGTCGTCAATTTATCGGTGATGTGATAGTCCAGCCGTAGAGATTCCTCCCGCCACTTAGTGAAGTCCGGTGAGGAAGAAACAAAGTTATAGCCCCCGTTGTTAAATCCCGACGCGGGCTGCGGGTAATAAGACTTCAATAGCAGGAGCGCGTTGGGATCAAGCTGCGAACTGGGAATGACATTGTTTGGGTAGGGGACTTGCGTGGTCGGGTTATGAATCACCTGCGGATTTGCGCCTGTCAGGAGTGAGCTGAAATTCCCGGCCTCTTCAGCCGCAGTCGGCACGATCGCAAGTGTTGTACCGGCGCTTTGAATAATCCGGCGCCACTCCTCAGACCAGAAGAAGAAAAGCTTGTTCTTCCTGATCGGTCCGCCCAGGTCGTAGCCGAAATCGTTATACCGGTTCTCCGGCACGGAACTGGCGAAGAAGTTGCGGGCATTCAGTTGATCGTTGCGAAAAAACTCGAATGCGTTGCCGTGAAACTGGTTATCTCCCGAACGGGAGATCAGATTAATTTGGCCTCCGACAGAGCGTCCCGCCTCGGCGGAATAATCGTTGTTCTCGATTCGGAACTCTGATACAGCAAACAGGTTCGGAGTAACAAAGGCGTTGCCGCCGAAGGTATCTACGTTCCGGATGCCATCCACCATCAGATTGTTCGCGTCCGAGCGAACTCCGTTCATGCTGAATCCAACCGATGAATTGGAGCCAAAACCTGGCGTCTGATTGAGCGAAGAAGATACACCGGGTTCCAGCAGCACTAACTGAGTAAACAACCGATTGGTGAGCGGTAACTCGTTCAACTGCTTGCCGGTCACCGTATTGCCTTCATCGGCGGAAACGGTGTTGACCGCGGACGGCGTGTCGGAAACAGTCACCTGATCGCTCGTCTGGCCCACCTCCAGCAGGACATTCAGACTGACTGGCGACGCCGCATTGACCGGAAACGCGGAATGCACATAAGACTTGAATCCTGGCTTGGTCACCTCCAGCGTGTAATGGCCAACCGCAACGATCGGCAAACTGAAACTGCCTGAGTTATCCGTTTGGGTCGTCTGCTCAGCGCCGGCTGCCGTGTCGATCAGTTTGACGGCGGCTGCCGGCACCATGGCGCCCGATTGATCGGCCACCGTGCCCTGAACGGAACCGGTATTGGCTACCTGAGACCAGCAACAAAGCGGAAAGATAATCGGAACGGCGGCAATAGCTCCTGCTGCTAGTTTCCGGCGAAGACTTTTGGGCACCATCTCCCATCACCTCGATCTTTGGATTTCTGGCTTGAAAACGCTGTCTTTTTCGAAGGTAACGTTATGCTTGCGCTGCACAACTCATCCAGCCCCCGTTCCGGCTGCAGGGCGGAAGGGCTGGTCTAGACCAAATGTCTAGATCACTTTTGTACCACTTGTGTCCTCGCTTGGCAAGAATTTTCGCTTGCCGCGGACGATCACAGGCGTTCGAATAGTTCTTTCAGCAGGCGCTCAACAGAAACATAGGAATCCCCGCCGCGTTCTACTGCTCCGTTTCGTGATCAGTGAAACGCCTCGACCGAATAGGGAACAGGGTTTGTTTGTTCGATGGCGATCGCCGCTGCGCCAAGCACCCCGCCGTGATACCCCAGAGGCGAGGGAATCACAGCCAGGTTTCGCTGCTTCCATGCCGGAATCAGAAAAGCGAGCCTGTCGCCTAACCTGGTAAGCAGTTGCTGATTGTTCTGTACCAACCCACCCGCCAGAATCAAGGCTTCCGGATCGAAGAGCTGCACCAGTATGGAACACCCGTGCGCCAGATATTCGACGAAGATCTCAATTGCCGATTGCGCCTGCCGGTCGCCGGCGTGAGCCGCCGAGATCACCTGCTCCACTTCGCCAAAGCCACTTCCCGCATAGCGCAGCAGGGCGGCTGCATTGCAGTATGCTTCGAGACACCCCTTCTGCCCGCAAGTACATGCCCGACCATTGCGCTCGATTGAAATGTGACCAATTGCGTTGGCGAAAAAGTGAGCACCCCGGTTCAAGTGGCCCCCGACAACACAACCTCCGCCCACGCCTGTCCCGAGAGTGATCGAAACAAAATCGCTCAATCCGCGCCCCGCGCCAAAGCACTTTTCCGCCAGCGCAAACGCGTTTGCGTCATTCTCCACCGCGGCCGGCAAGCCGACGCACTTGCTAAGCTCCTCTGCGATGCGCGTACCTGTCCAACCCGGCAGGTTCTCGGTGGCGTACACCACCGTGCCGCTGCGAACATCTACCCAGCCGGCCGTCGCAACGCCCAGCCCCTTGGGATCAAAGCCTCTCTCCAGGGCCTCCCGTTGCAGGCTCTTAGCAATTTGCTTCAGATGATCGAGTAAGCTCTGCCGCCCGGCCAAAGCGGGCGTCTTGACGGCAGACTGGTAGAGCAAACGTCCTTCGTCTTGAACAATGCCGAACTTGGTTTGCGTTCCGCCCATGTCGATGGCAAGGTACGTCCGGCGCCTGGACCCTCGTAACGCGGACTGCTGTTCAATAGCAGCAGCAAATTTGCGGGCTATTTCGCTCGGCCGGGTGATCGCCGTTCCGACAACCACAGCGAAAGCTCCCGCGGCGATGGCGCGCGCGGCCTGGCCGGGGTGAAGAATGCGTCCCTCGGCAATCACTGGAACCGGCGAGACTCCGGCCAACTTTTCAATGAATGACGGCTCAAAGGCAAAGACTTCCCTGGTTTCCGCAGTGTAGCCTCTCAGAGTCGAAAGTACGAAGTCAGCACCCGCGTTTGCGGCCGCCAAACCTTCCTCAATGGTGGCGATATCGGCAAACACCGGAACACCCAGATGTCTCTTGATCATCCCGATTCGTTCCAACGCTCCATACCGCTGACCGCGTGCTGTCGCGTCAAGCGCAATTAAATCAGCACCGGCCTTCTTCAATTCGAGCGCTGCTTCAAACGAAGGTGTAATCAGAACTCCGCCATCGCTGACTGAGGTCTTTTGAATTCCAAGAATCGGTACCCCGGTCACGCTCCTGATGGCCCGGATGTGGTCCGCGCCATTGGCCCGAATCGCCGCCGCGCCTCCCGCGATTGCCGCCTGGGCAAAACGCGCCATACTGGCCGCGTCAAAAAATGCGTCTGTCGGAGCAGCTTGACAAGATGCAACCAGCCGCCCTTCCAACTGCCGGCAGATCTCTGGAATACTCACCCGGGCACCTGCGTCGAAATCGCGCAAATGCAAATGGCTGCCAACAGGGTGGATAGACCCCAGCTCATCACGCGCACGGAACGCCGGCCAGCTGCACGCCACTCTCCCAGCAGTGCCCCCATCAAATTGGCTACCAGCAGTCCCACCGCCAGACTCAACGGCCAACCGA